>DATGVY010000268.1:0-16572 GCA_035299845.1 Streptosporangiaceae bacterium | reverse complement strand
GGCCGAGCCACCGCCGCGAAGCCATGGGCTGCTCCGGACGTTTCAGAATCGGCGGGTTCAGCCGTCGGACTTCCTGTTCCGCGTGGACGGGGCGGCCGGGGCGGTTCGGGTGCTGTCCATGCGGATGTCGCAGGACGTGCCGTTCGTGCGGAAACGCCGCGAGGCGACATTGGCTGTCCAGGACGGTGTTGTCTATCCCGATCTCGAACGGGATGTCCTGTACGTGACCGTGGTGGAGCGCTTCGGCAAGACTTCCCACCATCCGGTGGCCTTCATCTCCGGATTTGGGCTGCGCGAGGGGGCGATGGCCTCATCCGCCTCGCCCGACGACAACAACATCCTGTGCATCGGGACCAACCCCGCGGACATCTGCGAGGCGGTGAACCGGGTTGCCGGGGCGGGGGGCGGGCAGGTGGTGGTCCGCGGGGGTGAGGTGCTGGCCTGGCTTCCCCTGCCAATCGGGGGGATCGTGGCGGACCTGCCCCCGGAAGAGATGGCAATCGAGGAGGCGAAACTCGACGACGCGGCGCGGCAGCTCGGCTGCACCTTTGCCTCACCCTTCATGTACATGATTTTCCTGTCGGTCACGGCGATACCCGATTACGCGATGACCGACCTCGGCCTGATCGATTGCGTGAACCTCCGCGTCGTGAGCCCGGTTCTGGGGCGAGCCGAGTAGCCGGCAGTAGGGGCTTCCGGACACCGGGATGCCTCCCGGGCGTCACAGCGGACTCAAGAAGGGGAAAGGACATGAGCGAGATCTCGTCCTTTATCGAAGGAATGCCCAAGGCCGAGTTGCACGTGCACCTTGAGGGCACCCTGGAGCCTGAGCTCAAGTTTCAGCTCGCGGCCCGGAACGGCCTGGATCTTCCCTACCGCTCCGCCGCCGAAATGCGGGCCGCCTACGCGTTCGATGATCTGCCGTCATTCCTCGCCGTGTACTACGAGGGCATGAGCGTGCTGCAGACCGAGGAGGATTTCTACGATCTCGCCACGGCGTACTACCGGAAGGCCCGTTCCCAGAACGTCGTGTATGCGGAGACTTTTTTCGATCCCCAGGCGCACACGACCCGCGGGATTCCCTTCGAAACGGTCATCAGCGGGTTCCGCCACGCGCGGCAGTACGCTGCCGCGGAGCTTGGCCTGCATACCCAGCTGATCATGTGCTTCCTTAGGGACCTGACCGCCGACTCGGCCATGGAAACCCTGGCACAGTCGCTGCCCTACCGGGACTGGATCGTCGGGGTAGGGCTCGATTCGGACGAGAACGGCAATCCCCCGGTCAAGTTCAAGGCCGTGTTCGACCGGGCACGAAGCGAGGGCTACCGGCTCACCATGCACTGCGATGTCGATCAAGAGGACTCCGTGGCCCACATCTGGCAGTGCCTGAACGACATCGGGGTGGAACGGATTGACCACGGCGTCAACTGCCTTGACGACGACGCGCTGGTGGCCAGGCTCAAGAGCTCCGGGGTGGGCCTGACCGTCTGCCCGATCTCAAACAGCTACGTAAGCGACGGCCTGAAGGCGCACGAGATCAAGGTCATGCTCGACCGGTCCCTCCGTGTCACCGTGAACTCGGACGACCCGGCGTACTTTCCCGGTTACATCGGCGAAAATCTCGCTGCCGTCACCCAGGCCGTCAACCTGACAAAGCCAGAGCTCGTGCAGATCGAGCGCAATGCCTTCACGATCGCCTGGATCACAGACGAAGAAAGAGCCGCCTACCTGGGGGATCTCGACGCGTACGCTGCCTGATCAGTCATCTGGTTACCGGATTCCGATGACTTTCGGTCCTGATTCCGGCCGTGGGCCGCGTCAGGCTGGTTAAACAGGCGATGCCCCGGCGGCCAGGGCGGACCACGGCTGATATCCGGCGGAGGATCCTCAGGACTGCGGCGCTGTAGCTTGTGACGGCGATCTCGGCGTGCCACATCGTGGAGGAGTACCTGTGGCCAGGCGGGTTCCTGGACGCGATGCGCCATACCGCGCCCGCGCTCCTGGCATCGCCGCGCGAGCTACGTCAACGGCGCGCACATCCCAATTGATGGCGCTCAGCGAAAAGCGCTCATGGATGTCTAACCGGCAGCAACTAAGCATCAGAATGGTGTTTCCCTGCCCGTTGCCTGCGCGGGGTGCAGGGGGTATCCGGCCGGATCGAGGGTCTGGGCCTTACGCCGGCGGCCTGGCGGACTGGATCGCGCGTCGACCCTCGCCGGGAGAGGCATGGTGTTATTCGGGCAGCTCTTGCGACAGCTGCGGACCAGCGCCGGGCTTAGCCAGCTTGAACTCTGCCAGGCCGCGGGTCTGAGCATCCGCATGGTCAGTGACCTGGAGCGGGGGGCATTAACCTGACGGCGTGCAAGGACACGGCCTCAGCACGCGGTCCGGAAACGACGGGAACCAACCGGAAGTCGCGGTGGACGCTCCGGCAGCCGGCTGATCAGCCGGCTGCCGGCATGATCCGGTAGCCGACGCCTGGGGAGGTCGCGATGACCGGCGGATCGCCGAGCTTGCGGCGGAGCCTGCCGATGGTGACCGTGACGGTGTTGGTGAACGGGTCGGCCTGCTCGTCCCAGACCCGCTCCAGCAGATCTTCGGCACGCAGGAAGGCGGGCGTAGCCAGCAGCAGCGCCTCAAGCACGCCGAACTCCTTGACCGAGAGATCTAGCTGGCGCCCATCACGGCTGACGGTGCGCCGGATCTGGTCCAGCTCGATCCCGGCTGCGCGCAGGATCCGGCCCCGTGCCGCTGGCTGCCTGCGGGCCAGCGCGCGGATGCGCAGCACCAGCTCAGCGAAGTGGAATGGCTTGCCGAGATAGTCGTCGGCACCCAGGCCCATGCCTGAGACCCGGTCGCCCGGCGTGCCCGCTGCGGTCAGCATGAGCACCATGGACCGGTCTTCCCGGTCGGTGATCATCTGGCACAGGGCGTCGCCGTGGATGCCGGGCAGGTCGCGGTCCAGGACCACGACGTCGTAGGCGTTGAGGTCCAGCTTTGCGGCCGCTTCCAGCCCGTCGTGCGCCGCATCGACGGCCATGCCCTGATCCCGCAGGCCCTCCACCAGCACCTCGGCGAGAGACCGTGAGTCCTCGACCACCAGGACTCTCACGCTCGCGCTCCCGTCGGCACGCCTGCCACGGCGGGCAACTGGATGCGGGCCCGCAGGCCGCCTTCTGGCCGCGCCTGAAGGTCCAGCGAGCCGCCGTGCGCTTCGGCGATAGCGGCGACGATCGAGAGCCCGAGGCCCGATCCGGAGTCCGAGCCGGTCCGGTCGGCCCCGATCCGCCGGAAGGGCTGGGACAGCTCGCGCACCTGATCCTGCTCGAGCACCGGTCCGCCGTTTTCTACCACCAGGCTGGCTCGCCCGTCGGCGGTTCCGGAGGTGATGCGGATCCAGCCGCCGTCGGTGTTATGGCTGACCGCGTTGTCGATGACGTTCTCCACCATCCGGGATATCAGCGCCTGGCTGCCTGCCACCCACGCTCCGCCGGGCTCGCTGATCTCTTGCACGGTCAGCTTGCGCGCGCTGATGGCGGCTGCCCGGCCGGTTAGCGCATTGGCGGTCACGTAATCGAGCGGCAGCACCGCCTGACCGGGCAGGCTGCGGTGCTGCGCGCGGGCCAGGACCAGGAAGGCCTCAAGCAGCCGGTCGATCCTGTCCAGCTCCGTGCGCAGCCGGGCGGCCAGCGTCACCGTCTGCGGCGGAGCCGGCTCGGGCTTGCCCAGCGCGACGTCCAGCGCGGCCCGCATCGTGGTCAGCGGGGTGCGCAGTTCGTGCGAGGCGTTGGCGACGAACCGGCGCTGTGCCCTGAACGCGATCTCCAGCCGCTCCAGCAGGCCGTCGATGGTGTCGCCAAGCTCCTTCAGCTCGTCCTTCGGGCCCTGCACGGCCAGCCGCTCGTCCAGGTTGTCCTCGGAGATGCGCTGCGCCGCCGCGGTCATGACGCGCACCGGGCGAAGCGCGCGCCCGGCGACCAGCCACCCAAGCGCTACCGACACCACGGTCATCACGGCCAGCGCGAACAGCGAGGCGATCAGCAGATCGCGTGAGAGCCGCCCCTGGCCCGGCTGCCCGCCCAGGTGCGACTGCAGACCCTGGACCTGCGCCTGCAGCTGGCGGATACGGGCCTCGGCCCGGCCCAGCGCAGTCCCGGGTGCGGCGGGGGCCGGACTCGGCACTGCCACCGAAACGGAGGACCGCACGACCGCGACGCCGCTGGCGATGGCCAGCAGCAGCGCGCCGGACATCACGAACAGGATCCCGTACAGCGCCGTCAGGCGCACCCGGACGGTACGGCCAGGCAGCCGGATCCAGCCCGGCAGCCTTACCCAGCCCGGCAGCCTCATCCGCACTCCCCTTCGCCTTGGCAGTGGCCCTGATCAGGGGCTTCGGCCCGGCCATCCCGCTTCAGCATGCCCTGGCGCGCCTAACAACGGGATAACAGCCCGCGTGCGGCCCATGTTATGGCCGCTCCGGTAGAACCAGGTCACGGCAAGTTCCAACCCCCGACCGACAAGGGATCTCGTGATGCACGCCACGATCGAAGTGACCGGGCTGCGCAAGCGGTTCGGGCCGACGCTGGCGCTGGACGGCATGTCGTTCACCGTCCAGCCGGGCCAGGTGACCGGCTTCGTCGGCCCGAACGGCGCAGGCAAGTCCACCACCATGCGGGTCATACTCGGCCTGGACGCGCCCGACGAGGGCCAGGCCCTGGTGAACGGCCAGACGTACGGGAGCCTGCGGCACCCGATGCGGGTGATCGGCTCGCTCCTGGACGCGGGTGCGCTGCAGCCCAGCCGCAGTGCCCGCAACCACCTGCTCTGGCTAGCCCGTTCGCAGGGCCTCAAGGCCGAGCGGGTCAATGAGGTCATCGCGCAGGCGGGCCTGCAAGGGGTTGCTCGGCGCCGGGCAGGCGGCTACTCGCTGGGCATGCGCCAGCGGCTGGGAATCGCCGGGGCGATGCTGGGCAACCCGGCGGCGATCATGCTGGACGAGCCGTTCAACGGCATGGACCCCGAGGGCATCGTGTGGATGCGCGGCTTCCTGCGCGGTCTGGCCGCTGAGGGCCGCGCCGTGCTGGTGTCCAGCCACCTGATGAGCGAACTCCAGGACACCGCCGACCACCTGGTGGTGGTGGGCCGTGGCAGGGTCATCGCCGACACCACAGTGGCGAGCCTGCTCGCGGCCGCGTCCGGGGACCGGGTGACACTGCGCACGTCCGCACAGCCAGAGGCGACGACGGTGCTGGAGAACGCGGGGGCGACCGTCGCCGCCACCGGCACGGACGCGATGACGATCTCAGGACTGCCCGCGGAGCGCGTCGTCGCGCTGCTGAGCGGGCGTGCCGTGCCGTTCTCCGAGGTGTCGGCACACCGGGCCACGCTGGAGCAGGCGTACATGGAGCTGACCAGGGACGCGGTCGAGTTCCGTCCGGCCGGCTTCGATGCCGCTGAGGCCGAGGAGGTCGGGCGATGACCACGCAGACGACCGCGCAGCCCCAGCCCGGCGCCACCACCGATGACAGCCCGCGCGGGACCGGCTTCGGCGGGCTCCTGCGCGCCGAGTGGACCAAGTTCCGCAGCGTGCGCGGCTGGGTGATCGGCATGCTCCTGGCCGTAGTGCTGATGGTGTTCATCGGCGTGTTCGCGGCAGCGAACTCCAGTATCGGCTGCCAGATCAACGGCGGCCCCCCCAAGACCGGCAAGGCCTGCGTGCCTGCGATCCCGCACGGGCCGGGTGGCGAGGTGGTGAGCGACAGCTTCTCCTTCGTGCACCAGCCGCTGACCGGGAACGGCAGCATCACCGCCCGCGTCACCTCGATGACCGGCGAGCACGCGGACCTCACCGGCCGGCCCGTGCAGGTCGGCAACGGACCTGGCATGGTGCCTGGCCTCGCGCCGTGGTCCAAGGCGGGGATCATCATCAAGCAGGGCACGAGGCCGGGCTCCGCCTACGCCGCGATGATGGTGACCGGCCTTAACGGCGTCCGGATGCAGTACGACTACACCCAGGACACCCCGGGCATGCCGGGCAAGGTCTCCGCCGCCCGCCCTCGCTGGCTGCGGCTGACTCGCTCCGGTGACACGATCACTGGCTACGACTCCGCTGACGGCGTGCACTGGACGCGGGTCGGGACGGCCCGGCTGTCCGGGCTGCCGGCGACGGTCCGGATCGGCATGTTCGCGACCTCGCCGGGCGACGTCGTGACCCAGAACTCGTTCGGTGGATCCAGCAACCAGGGCGGCCCGAGCCAGGCCACGGGTGTATTCGACCACGTCAGCCTGACGCCTGCGGTCGCGGGCGGCACGTGGGCCGGCACGGCCATCGGCGGCGGTGGCCCGGCCGGCGCCGGGCCAGGCGGCGGCCCGAGCGGCACGCCATTCACCCGGGCAGGCGGCACGTTCACGGTGACCGGCTCTGGTGACATCGCGCCGGTGACGCCCGGGCCCGGCAGCGGCTATCCGACCGTGACGGTCGAGCAGAGCCTCGCGGGCGCGTTCCTGGGGCTGATCGCGATCGTGGTCGTGGCGGCGATGTTCTTCACCGCCGAGTACCGTCGCGGGCTCATCCGCACCACGCTGGCCGCCACTCCGCGCCGGGGCGCGGTGCTGGCCGCCAAGGCCGTCGTGATCGGCGCGGTGGCGTTCGTCACCGGTCTGATTGCCGCGGTGATATCGGTGGCGGTCGGTGTCCCGAAGGAGGAGAACCAGGGCCAGGTGCTGCTGACCGTACCCGCGCTGACCGAGGCACGGGTCATCGTCGGCACCGCGGCGGTGCTGGCCGTAGCCGCCGTCTTCGCCATCGCCCTCGGCGCCGTGCTGCGCCGCAGCGCCGCGGCCATCACGGTCGCGGTCGTGACCGTCGTCCTGCCGTTCCTGCTGGCGGGCCTCAACATCGTCCCGTCAGGCGTCGGTGCCTGGCTGCTTCGGCTGACCCCGACCGCCGGGCTGGCGATCCAGCAGAGCATCCCGCGGTACCCGCAGGTCACCAGCGTCCTGTCGCCCGTGCGGGGCTACTACCCGCTGTCCCCGTACGCCGGGTTCGCCGTGCTGTGCCTCTGGGCGGCCGCCGCGCTCGGCCTCGCGTTCGTCCTGTTCCGGCGGCGAGACGCATGAGCACGGCGGCGCGGACGCAGCCCGCGGCAACCCTGACCACGGGTGTGCGGGGCGGGACGAGACTGGGGTACGCGCTGCAGGCCGAATGGACCAAGCTGCGCACGGTATCGGGCCCCGCCTGGCTGCTCCTCGGGGCCGCGGCGCTGACCATCGCGGTCAGCACCGCGGCCGTCGGGGCAACCCGCTGCCCGCACGGCATGATCTGCCCGGTCGACACCACGAAGCTCAGCCTGACCGGGGTCCAGTTCGGCCAGGCCGTGGTCGCGATCCTGGCCGTGCTCGTGATCAGCAACGAGTACAGCACCGGCATGATCCGCGTCACGCTCGCCGCGATGCCGGGACGCCACGCCGTGCTGGCCGCCAAGGCGATCCTCGTCGCCGCGCTGGTGCTGGCCGCCGGGGCGGTGGCCGTGTTCGGGTCGGTGCTGGCCGGGCACCTCATCCTGCCCGGCCACGGGTTCACTTCCGCCCGCGGCTTCCACCCGGTCTGGCTGAGTTACGGGCCCACGCTCCGCGCGGCGTCCGGGTCGGTGCTGTACCTAGCCCTGATCGCGCTGCTGAGCCTTGGCGTGGCGGTCGTCGTCCGGGACTCAGCCGTCGCCATCGGGACCGTGCTCGCGCTGCTGTACCTGTTCCCGATCCTCCTGGCGTTCATCGGGAACGCGCACTGGCAGCACCGGCTCGAACGATGGACGCCCACCGTCGCGGGCCTGACCATCCAGGACACCACCGGCCTGCGAAGCCTCGCGATCACGCCATGGGCCGGACTCGGCGTGCTGGCACTCTGGGCCGCCGGCGCACTGCTCGCCGGTGGCCTGGCGTTCCGGCTACGTGACGCCTGAACAGGAGGGCCGGCGGCTGAATCTGGCCGCCGGCCCGAAAGCACGCCGCGCAGTGCTCGAAAGCGCCCCACAGCCAGCGGATCCGCCGGTTGGCGTCGCTTTCGTGCGGCAAGGCCGGGAACAGGGCTGCCCAATCGCGGGCCACCTCGGCCAGGAACCCGGCCTCACTACGGCGGCCCGGCAAGCGCCGCACCAGCGCGATAGTCAGCAGCTCGGCGTCGCTGCAGGCCGACCCGGGCCTGGCCGGGCCGCGATGTGCTCAGGAACGAGCGACAGCGATACCACCCTCGACGCCTGACCGCGCCTTCTGCACCCACGCGAAGAAGAGCCTCTCCGGCCCCGGTGCGCCGCCGCACGGGTCAATATTCACCTGCCGTCGAGGCCGCGCCCGCCCGTGCAGCGAACAGATCCGCCATCGTGGACGAGCAGCACCGCGGCGGCGGCCCAGGTCCTCGTTGCCGGGACGGCAGGCTGGCGCGTCGGAGCAATGCGGCGGCGGCTCGCTGTGCTGCCGCAAGAATGTCGGCCTGCCGCCCTACGATGTCGGTCGTGCCGAGCTTCGACGAGATCGCGTGGCTGCGTGATAACAGCCCGGCGTGGCGGCTGCTCCGCGCGGACAACGCGCCGCTGGTGCTGAGCTTCCTGCACCGGGTCTTCGTCACCGATAACGTCCGGTCCATCTCCGCGACACAGCTGGCCAGCCGCCTGGACGATGAGCTGTACGCCCTCAACCAGCGGGACAGCGAGCGGGGCGGCAGGACGTTCCCGAAGCAGGCGAAGGCCTACCTCGACGACTGGGCGGCTGCCGAGGCCGGTTGGCTGCGCAAGTACTACCCCGAGGGCACCGACGAGCCTCACTACGACGCCACCCCCGCGGTCGAGAAGGCGCTGCATTGGATCCAGAGCCTGCACGAGCGTGAGTTCGTCGGCACCGAGTCACGGCTGAAGGTGATCTTCGATCTGCTCCGGCAGATCGTCTTCGGCACCGAGGCTGATCCCGAGCAGCGGCTCGCTGAGCTGCGGCGGCAGCGGCAGGACATCGACGAGCAGATAGCCCGGGTGCAGGCGGGCGATATGCCCATGCTGCAGGAAACCGGGGTGCGCGAGCGCTACCAGCAGTTCGCGGCCACCGCGCGGGAACTGCTGGCTGACTTCCGCGAGGTGGAGGAGAACTTCCGCAAGCTGGACCGGCAACTCCGCGAGAAGATCGCCGGCTGGCACGGCGGCAAGGGCGAGCTACTCGACGACGTGCTGGGCAGCCGGGAGTCGATCGCGGGCTCCGCCCAGGGAGAGTCGTTCCAGGCGTTCTACGGCTTCCTGCTGTCCCAGGCGCGCCAGGAAGAGCTGTCCGGCCTGCTGGACCGCGTGCACTCACTCGCCGGGATCACCGAGCGCGACGCCCGCCTGGGGCACATCCACTACGACTGGCTGGATGCCGCCGAGCGCACCCAGGCGACCGTCCGCCAGCTCTCCGAACAGCTCCGCAGGTTCCTCGACGACCAGGTGTGGTTCGAGAACCGCCGGGTGATCGACATCCTGCGCGGCATCGAGGCCCGCGCGCTCCGGCTCCGCGACATCCGGAACGTCCCGGTGACGACGGAGCTCGACGCGCCCGCGCCGGCGATCCGCCTGCCGCTGGAGCGCCCGCTGTACGCGCCGGTGAAGAAGGCGCGCATCACCAGCGACCATGTCCGCGACGCCGACGAGGAGACCGACCCGGCCGCCCTATTCGAGCAGGTCTACGTGGATCCGGAGCCGCTGCGCGGCGGCGTCCGCCAGGCCCTGCGCAGCCAGCCGCAGGTCGGCCTGGCCGAGCTGGTCGCGCGGTATCCGCTCACGCAGGGCACCGCGGAACTGGTCACCTACCTCGCGCTCCAGGACGAGGCGTTCGCGGTCGTCTATGACGAGCAGCACCGCGAGCAGATCACCTGGTCCCAGGCCGATGGCCGTCAGCGCACCGCGACGCTGCCGCGGGTCACGTTCGCAAGGAAGGGCGCATGACCGCAGAACCGGACCTGTCGCTGGCCGTCACCCAGCTCATGAAGGGCGTTGTCTACCGCGACACGCACGACCGCGCGTGGCGGAGCCTGCTTGAGCTGCAGCCGCAGGCGCGGGACTACGTGGACGTGCTGGGCCTGCAGGTCGTCATCGACGAGGCGGAAGGCTACGCGTTTCTCCGGCAGCGCCCTGCCGACCCCGACGACGCCGACCCGCTGCCCCGGCTGATCCCGCGCCGCGCGCTTTCCTTTCACGTGAGCCTGCTGCTTGCGCTGCTGCGCAAGAAGCTCGCCGAGTTCGACGCCCAGGGCGGTGACACGCGGCTGATGCTGACCCGTGAGCAGATCACCGAGATGGTCCGCCTGTTCCTGCCGGTGACAAGCAACGAAGCCCGGCTCACCGACCAGATCGACGTGCACATCAACAAGGCCGTCGATCTGGGCTTCCTGCGGCCCGCGAAGAACTCCGAGCCGGTGTATGAGGTCCGGCGCATCCTGAAGGCATTCGTCGACGGACAATGGCTGGCTGACTTCGACGCCAGGCTCGCCAATTACGCCGCCGTGCTGGACGGGGAGGATGGCGAATGACCGGCTTCCGCCTTACCCGCCTGGAGCTGTACAACTGGGGCACGTTCAACGACCGCGTCTGGGCACTCAGCCTCAACAGCGAGAACACGCTGCTCACCGGCGATATCGGCTCCGGGAAATCCACGATCGTGGACGCGGTCACCACGCTGCTGCTGCCCGCCCAGCGCATCTCCTACAACAAGGCGGCCGGGGCCGATACCCGCGAGCGGAGCCTGCGCTCCTACGTGCTCGGCTACTACAAGACCGAACGCAACGAGGTCACCAACGCCACGAAGCCGGTGGCGCTTCGCGACGGCTCGGATTACAGCGTGATCCTCGGCGTCTTCACCAACCCCGGCTACGACGCGACCGTCAGCCTCGCCCAGGTGTTCTGGCTGCGTAACGGAGACGGGGCCGGCCAGCCGGACCGCTTCTACATAACGGCCGACCGGCCGCTGTCGGTAGCCTTGGATCTCGCGGACTTCGGTTCCGATATCTCGGCGCTGCGCAGGCGGCTGCGGGCGGCCAGCGGTGTCCGCGTGCACGATGCGTTCCCCGACTACGGCAAGGACTTCCGCCGCCGCCTCGGGATCGAATCGGAGCAGGCGATGGAGCTGTTCCACCAGACCGTCTCGATGAAGTCGGTCGGGAATCTCACCGACTTCGTCCGCGACCACATGCTCGAGCCGTTCGACGCCGCCAGGGCCACCGCGGACATCGTTACGCACTTCGAGGACCTGACCAAAGCGCACGAGGCGGTGCGCCGGGCGGAGGCGCAGCTTGCGAGGCTCGCCCCGCTGCTCGAGGACTGCGACAGGCACGACGCCGTCCGGGCGGAGATCGCGGCCCTCGACGCTCAGCGGGCGGCGCTGACGTACTACTTCGCGGATCTCAAGGCCGGGCTGGTCGACGCTGAGCTGGCCGGGATCTCCGCGCAGCGGGCGCGGCTTCAGGCCCGGCGCGCCGATCTGGAAGCCGCGCTGGTGAGCCTGCGCGATCGCGAGACCGGGCTGCGGGTCGAACTGGCCGGCCACGGCGGAAACCGGCTCGCCGAGATCGAGCGCCAGCTCGCCGAGTGCGACCAGGCGTGCCGGTCCCGGATGGACAAGGCCGAGCGCTTCGCCGCCCTGCTGGCTGCCGCGGGCCTGGACCCGGTGGAGACCGCCGAGCAGTTCGCCACCCGGCGCAGTCATATAACGGCGGCCCGTGACGCCGCCAAGCAGGATCTCGCAGATCACCAGAACGCACTGACCGAGGCCGGGGTCCGGGCGAACGCCCTGGCCGAGGAGGCCGCCGAGGTCAGCGCGGAGCTGCGCAGCCTGGAAGAGCGCAAGAACAACATCCCGAGGCGCCAGCTCGACCTGCGCGCCTGGCTGTGCCGCGAGCTGCGAATCGGGGAGGACTCGCTGCCGTTCGTCGGCGAGCTGATCACGGTGCGGGACAGCGAGGCCGACTGGGAGGGCGCCGCGGAGCGGGTGCTGCACGGGTTCGCGCTGTCCGTGCTCGTTCCCGACAAGCACTATGCTGCCGTGTCCGACTGGATCGACGGCCACCACCTGAAGGACCGGGTGGTCTACTACCGGGTGCCCGAGCCGTCCCGCAGGCCGGAAGCGCCAGCTCATCACGGGCCGAGCACGCTGGCCGCCAAGCTGGAGATCAAGGACACCCCGTTCGCTCCGTGGCTGGAGCACGAGCTCGGACGGCGCGCGGACCACGAGTGCGTCGCGACGATGGCGGACTTCCGCCGGATGCCCAGGGCGATCACCAGGGCCGGCCAGGTCAAGGGCGGCGGAGGGCGGCACGAGAAGGATGACCGGTTCCGGATCGACGACCGGAGCAGGTATGTGCTCGGCTGGTCCAACCAGCGCAAGCT
Organism: Streptosporangiaceae bacterium; assembly: GCA_035299845.1. GTDB lineage: Bacteria > Actinomycetota > Actinomycetes > Streptosporangiales > Streptosporangiaceae > Palsa-506. The sequence continues at coordinate 4,174 of DATGVY010000268.1, read as the reverse complement.
CGACGCGCTCCGCAGCCAGGCGAAGCTGCTGGCCGCCCGCATCGGTAAGGTCGCGGCCGAGCAACGGCAGCACGAGCGGGCGCGCGACGCCGCGGTCGAGCGGGGGCAGGTCCTCGCCGGGCTGGACCAGACGCGCGAGTTCGCCGAGATCGACTGGCAGTCCGTGGTCAACCGGGCTGAGCAGCTCAAGGCGGAGCAGCGCGAGCTTGAGGCGGCCTCCGCCGAACTGGCCCGGCTGAACCGCGAGCTGGACAAGGTCAAGAAGGACATCGCCGAGGCGGACGGTGCTCTGCGCGGGGTGGACGGCGAGCTCGGCGGCGCCGAAACCCGGCAGCGCGCGGCCGAGGGCGTGCTGCGTGAGGCGCGTGAGATCCTCGCCGAAGAGGCCTGCGGGCGGGCGCGGGCACAGTTCGCCGCGATCGGGGAACTGCTGGCCGGGAGCGGCCGGCCCAGGCCCGGCACCGCCGCCGCCTGCGACCGGGCGGAAACGGCGGCCGGCACGGAGATCGCCGGGCTGGCCGCGAAGCGGGGCGAGCGGCTGTCGCGGCTGGCCACCCGGATCGTGGCGGCGATGGGGGAGTTCCGCCGGCAGTATCCGGTGGAGACCGCCGAGCTGGACGATGCGACAGAGTCCGCGGACGGCTACCGTGAGCTGCATAACCGGCTCGTCGGCGACGACCTGCCCCGGTTCCGGCAGCAGTTCAAGACGTACCTGAACCAGAACACGATCCGGGACATCGCGGGCTTCCAGTCGCAGCTCAACAAGCAGGCCGAGATGATCAGGGACCGGATCGCCACGATCAACTCCTCGCTGGTCGGCGTGGATTACAACCCGGGCCGCTACATCAGGCTTGAGCCGCTGCCGTCCCCGCACGCCGACATCCGCGACTTCCGCGCCGACCTGCGCGCCTGTACCGACGATGCAGTCTCCGGCGAGGACTCCGACCACTACTCGGAGCAGAAGTTCCTGCAGGTGAGCCGGATCATCGAGCGGTTCCGCGGTCGCGAGGGAATGACCGAGGCGGACCGGCGGTGGACGAAGTTCGTCACCGACGTGCGGAACTGGTACACGTTCGCAGCGTCCGAGCGGTACCGCGAGGACGACGCCGAATACGAGCATTACGCGGACTCGGGCGGCAAGTCCGGCGGGCAGAAGGAGAAGCTGGCCTACACGATCCTGGCCGCGTCGCTCGCCTACCAGTTCAAGCTGGAGTGGGGCGCGGTGAAGTCGCGGACATTCCGGTTCGCCGTGATCGACGAGGCGTTCGGCCGCGGCTCGGACGAGTCCACCCGGTTCGCCCTGCAGCTGTTCGGCAGGCTCGGCCTGCAGTTGCTGATCGTCACCCCGCTGCAGAAGATCCACGTCATCGAGCCGTACGTGTCCGCGGTCGGGTTCGTGGACAACCCGAACGGCAGTAACTCGCGGCTGCAGACGCTCACGATCGAGGAGTACCACGCCCGCCGCGCCGCGCACACGCTCGGCCAGCAGATCCTGGCCGGCGGGGCCCCCGCGGGTTCCGGTGCCTCCCTTGGTGTCGCGCCCGGCACGGGCCCGTCCGCGGTCCCCGACCTTGTCCCCGCAGTCGGCGCCTGACGTGCCCGGCGCGCGGACCCGCCCCAGCGTGCGGGTCCGCCTCGCCGGGTGGACCCGCCCCGCCGACGTCCGCGCCGCGGTCAGGAAGAAGTGGGACTCCGGGGCGCTGCTGGCGCGGTTCGCCTCCGGGCAGGACTGGGAGCCGCTCGGCATCCCGCTGCGCGGCCCGTCCGCCCGGGAGATTGGCGAGCACCTTGCCGACGTGCGGCAGTGGGCCGCCGAATGGGCGGAAGCGGCGGGCGGCCCGCTGCGCGTCGAGTACACGCAGGTCGGCGGCCGGCACTTCGGCACCAACAGCATCCCGTGCCGAGCCTGGCTGGACGGATACGACGAGGCGTGGGCGCTGCTCAAGGTGCGTCCCGACGTCCGCCGCCTGACCGAGCTGATCGAGGCGGCCCGCGGCACCCGTCTGGTCCCGTGGCTGACCGGCCACCCGATGCGGGCACTACGCCTCGCGGAGCACTGGGACCGGCTGCTGGCCACCGTCCACTGGATCGAGCAGCGGCAGGCGCCGGGCATGTACCTGCGACAGGTTGACGTGCCCGGCGTCGACACCAAGTTCATCGAGCGGCACAAGGGCGTCTTGGCCGAGCTGCTCGACGCGCAGCTCGACCCGTCCCGGGTGGCCGCCGCGCCGGATTTCGCGGGGCGCTACGGCTTCCTCCGCAAGCCCGGCTACGTCCGCTTCCGGGTGCACGGCGGGTTCCGCGGGTTCTCCGAGCTGTCCGTCCGCGTGAGCGAGCTCGCGGCGCCACCGGTGGGCGTCACCCGCGTCTACGTGCTGGAGAACGAGATCACCTACCTCGCGTTCCCGGTGCCGGCGGCGGCCATGGTGATCTTCGGCGGCGGTTACGCCGTCTCCGTGCTCGAGCCCTTCGGCTGGCTGGCCGGTCTCGACGTGGTGTACTGGGGCGACATCGACACGCACGGCTTCGCGATCCTCAACCGGCTGCGTCAGCGCTTCCCGGGCGCTCGCTCCATGCTCATGGACCGGGCCACCCTGCTGGGCCACCGGGAACACTGGGCCATCGAGCCGTCCCCGACTGCCGCGGCCCTTGACCGCCTCGATCGGGCCGAGTCAGCCCTCTACGCAGACCTCGTCTCGAACGCCTACGCCCCGTCCGTCCGCCTCGAACAAGAGCGGCTCAGCTTCTCCGCCGTCGAGAAAGCAGTCGTCGGCCGTTGACAAGTCAACATGAGCCCCGGCAACTTCATGCGCCATGAGTGCGCCCTCTCCCAGGCCCCGGGGAGGGCTGAGATCGTGCAGCGCTCAGGGTCTCGTCGCGCCCGCCGGGCAACAGAACCTGCCAGAGATCCACCGTAAGGAGAAGGTTTACGGTTCGATTCCATAAAGGGATTCAGCCAGCTCGTGGGATCTTCTCGAATTTAGAACCAGGTAGCGTGCCAGCAGAAAGTGGCACTCATGGCGCCGCTCACCACTGCCGCATCCTCAGTAGGTCATGACCAGGAAACTCGTTCGAGGTGTCGTTGGTCGCGCGGGAGAATGCATAGCGCGTCCAGCGGTTTGGTGCGGGTCGGGTGGATAACCTCAATCCACTCACGCCCGCCGAACTCGGTGAGGCACCTCGGGATAGCCCTGAAATACCGCAAGCCAAATCCGGCGAAGTAGGGCGTGTCCCTGTCCTGGATGTCAGATCCGTGCAGATGCCCATGGCAAGGGTCGATACCGCGCCGCTCCCAGTCGGCGATGACAGCGCTGGCAGCGCGGTATAGAGGGCTCGTCGGCCGCCACCTGTCCGAGATGTGCTCGCGGACCAGCGGGCTCGTGGTCACGCCGTCGGCGAGAACCACGTGCTCTAGGGTGATCGCCCCGCTGCTGACTGCGCCGATTAACGCCTCGCGGAAGGCGAGCGGTATCCACCGGTCCAGCTCCTCGAACTGAGGCAGCATCGCATCTCGCGCTGCGCGGCCAGCCGCCGGGTCCGGCTGGATCGCTCTCAAGCGATCGAGGGCCGTCTGTAGCGTGTCGCCCTGGCGCCAAAGGAGCGTCATGCCGAAGTCGGCACGATCCCGGAAATTGAACTGAAACTGGCAGCCTCGCTTGCCTCCGGTCAGCGTGCGCTTCATCGGGCCGTGCGGGTCGCGTCCATAGGCTAGGCATCCCGCGAAGTGAGCACCCCATTCCAGGTCTGGCTCGAACTCGATGTCCACGTCCACGTCGTGCGGCTCGAGTGCGCCGCGGGCAAACGAGCCGAAGACGTACAATCCAGTCACCAGGTTTAACGGCCACTCGGTCTTGCCTTGGTCGAGTGCCTGCAGAATGTGCTCCACGAGCAGCACCGCCTGTTCGCGCTTCACGATGCCAGTGTCTCATCGGCGCTGTGCTGGTAGCTGGCTGACGAAAGTCGTTCGGCATGGTGTCCCAGATGCAGGCCTCAGCCGCGCTTTATTGTGGATCCGTCGAATGAGCCACAGCCTGGGCCGGTGGCTCTCACGACCGCTGGACGAGTACTGGAGGGCTGCGTGGTCGGGAGCGCTGCCCGCGGGCCGGCCGGGTTGTACCAGCGGCTCGGGTTCGTGCCGGCCGGCGAGCTCGACGGGAACGGCGAGGTCATCGTG
>DATGVY010000267.1:0-17224 GCA_035299845.1 Streptosporangiaceae bacterium | reverse complement strand
ACCCACAGTGCTCACCCACGGTGCTGATCCACAGTGCTCACCCATAGTGCTCACCCACGGTGCTCATCCACGGTGCTCACCCACGGTGCTCACCCATAGCGCTCACCCACGGTGCTCACCCACGGTGCTCATCCATCGGGCTCATCCACAGTGCTCACCCATCGGGTTCATCCATGGGGACGCCATCCGTCCGGTGCGTAGACGGTGTTCTTCACGTCGCTGTAGAAGTCGAAGCTCCAGGTGCCGCCCTCCCGGCCGATGCCGGACAGCCCGGCGCCGCCGAACGGCGCGCGCAGATCCCGGACGAAGAAGCAGTTGACCCAGACGGTCCCGGCGCGAAGCCGGGCCGAGACGCGCTCCGCCCGCCGCTCGTCGCCGGTGAACACGGTGGCCGCAAGCCCGTAGGGGGTGGCGTTGGCCAGCGCTACCGCCTCGTCCTCGGCGGCGAATGTCTGCAGCGTGAGCACCGGGCCGAACACCTCCTCGGTGAGGATCTCCGAGCCAGCGGCCGCGCCCGTCAGCAGCGTCGGCCGGTAGTACAGGCCACCAAGGTCGCGGTTCGGCCCGCCGCCGGCCAGCGGACGCGCGCCCGCGGCCACCGCGCGGCGCACGAAGCCGTCCACCCGCTGCAGGTGCTCCCTGCTGATGTTCGGCCCGACGTCGGTCGCCTCGTCCCGCGGGTCGCCCTGGCGCAGGGCCGCGGCGCGGTCAAGGAAGCGCGCGGTGAACTCGGCCGCGACCGGATCGGCGACCAGCAGCCTGGTGCCCGCCAGGCAGACCTGCCCGGCGTTGTCGAACTGCCCCACGGCGGTGGCGACGGCCAGGTCAAGATCCGCGTCGGCGAACACCAGCAGCGGCGACTTGCCGCCAAGCTCCAGCGAGACCGGGGTCAGCTGCGCGCCGGCCGCGGCAGCGACCAGGCGGCCGGTCGCGACCGAGCCGGTGAACGCGACCCTGGCCAGGTCCTGGTGCGCCGCCAGCGGCGCTCCGGCCCCGGGGCCGAGGCCCTGCACGACGTTGAAGACGCCGTCCGGCAGGCCGGCGTCGCGGGTGATGTCGGCGAGCAGGCTGGCGGTCAGCGGCGCCCATTCCGGCGGCTTGGCGACGACCGTGTTGCCCGCCGCGAGGGCGGGCGCGATCCGCCAGGTGGCCAGCATCAGGGGCGCGTTCCACGGCGTGATCACCGCGGTGACCCCGGACGGACACCAGCTGACCTGCTCCCGGTGGCCGGAGATCTCCAGCTCCCCGGCGTCGAGCCGGCCGAGCCAGTCGGCGAAGAACCGGAAGTTGTGCGCGGCGCGCGGCATGACGCCGCGCCGGTGCGAGCGCAGCAGCGATCCGTTATCGCGGGTCTCCAGCTGCGCCAGTTCCCCGGCCCGCCGGTCGATGCCGTCGGCGATCGCGTGCAGCACCCGGGCCCGCTCCCGCGCGCTGGCCGCGGCCCACCCGGGAAAGGCCGTCCTGGCCGCCGCTACCGCCGCCGCGACCTCGGCAGCGCCGCCTGCGGCCACCTCGGCGATCGGCTGCTCGTCGATCGGGGACACGTCGGTAAACGTCCGGGCGGAGGAGATCCGGCGACCACCGATCCAGTGCCGGGTGTCGACGTCGACGCCGGCCACGCTGGCCGTGCTCATCGGCAGCCCGGTGTCAGTCATCGCGGGCTCGCCATCGCCTGGTGCCGGCGCGGTACTCGGTGCTGCCCCGGTCCTCGCCGTCTTTCGCTGTACTGGTGATCTCGGACTCACCGCCATCCGGTGCTCGTCATCAGCGCGGGCACGCGGCCGGCCGGCGCCAGTTTGCGGCCGGGTCCCGCGGCGGTCCGCTGAGCTGCCCGCGCGGGCACCAGCGGCTGGCGGGCAGGCATGCGGCGCCGGTAGCTGCGTTAAAAATCGTTTGGACCCAAATTATCTTCGCGGTGGCCGGGCCGTCAAGAGGCGGCCGGCCCGGCTGGCACGCCCCGCTCGGCCAGCAGCCTGCCGCCGTCCCAGCTGACCCCGACCTGCCGGTAGTAGCCGCCGATGATCTGCCTGACCTCGAGGCTGGCCAGTTCCTCGGCAGGCGACGGGAACAGCTCAAGCTCCGCGTCGCCGCGCCAGGCCTGGCCACCCTCGAAGCTCGCGCTGCCCGAGCTGACCAGCTCGTCGAGCGAGTCGGCCGCGCCCTTCTCGATCGACGGCATCCAGCGGTGATGCGCCATCGGGTGGGCGTTGACGAACCCGTTGCCCGGGGACTCCTCGCGCAGCGTCACTACCGCCTGGGCCAGCCTGCGGTCGGCCGCCGCCAGCGTGCCTGCGAACCTGCCGCCCGGCCCGATCCGCGGCGCGGCCAGCCCGAACGGGTGCGGCCTGGTCTGGTGGATCGAGCCGAGTTTCTTGGGATAGCCCTGGTAGAGACCGCGGGCGAGGGCGAAGTCGGCGTCGACCCAGATGTAGACGCAGCGCGAGTAGACCCGGCCGGCGAAGCTGCACCGGACGACGGCGAGGCACTCGCGGTACTGGGCCCGGACCGGATCCAGCAGTTCCGCCCCGCCGTCCCCGCAGGATTGCCAGTCGGCCCAGATCAGCGCCACCGCGCCCGGATCCCCCGGGGCCGGCGCCAGCGGGGGTGGCAGCAGCTCGGCGACCCGGGCCGGATCGGTCCGGTACTCCACGGTGAGCAGGTCGCCGGAGTAGTGCCACGGCGGGGCCGGCAGCAGGGACGACTGCCCGGTAGCGGTCCGCGGGTAGAAGAAGCCGGCCAGCTCGGTCACGTGCGCTCCCAGGTCGTTTGTGTCCGCACGAGTCTGGATGCTAGACGGCGGGGTACATTCCCGCCAGGATCTTGCCTGCACCACCTGCCGCCGTTACGCTGCGACAGATTGTTTGTATCCGAACGTTCTCGGTCGAGGGAAGCCACTGTCGAGGGAAGCCACTGTCGAGGAAGCCACTGTGGAGCCGCCGTGACGCACGCAGCAGACGTTGCCGCCGTTTCCGAGGGACTGCGGGAGCAGGGCATCGACGTGATCCGGGTCTCCTACCCGGACATGATCGGCGTTGACCGCGGCCGCGATGTGCTACTCGGCCAGCTGCCCGCGGCCATGGAGCACGGCCTGGCGTTCTGCCGGGCCGTCTACCACACCTCCCCGGTGGGCGACGTGGTGCCGGTCCAGGGCGGCCTCGATGCGGGCCTGCCGGATATCACCGTCCGTCCCGATCTGGCCACGCTGACGCCGCTGCCGTGGGAGCCGAACACCGCCTGGTGCCTGGGCGACGCCACCACCCCGGATGGCTGGCCGGCCCCGGAGTCGCCGCGCGTGGTCGTGCGGCGGGTCGCAGCGCAGATGGCCGGCCTCGGCTACAGCCTAATCTGCGGCCCCGAGCTGGAATTCTTCCTCTGCGAGCCGGACGGGGCCGGCGGCTGGCGGCGGTACGCCAACGAGCTGGGGAACGTCTATGTCGTCGGCAGGAAGGGGGATCCGCAGGGCCTGCTCGTGCACATGCTGAGGCAGCTGCGGGACGCCGGCCTGCGGGTGACGGCGGCCAACCACGAGTTCTCGCCGGGCCAGTTCGAGATCAACCTCGGCCACTCGGAGCTGGCCGATGCCGCCGACCGCTCGTTCCGGCTCAAGTCCGCCGTGCAGGAGATCGCCCGGCACCGCGGGCTGCTGGCCACCTTCATGGCCAAGCCGTTCAACGACGAAGGCGGCTCGGGCTTCCACGTGCACGTCTCGGTCAACGACGAGTCAGGCGGCAACGTGTTCGGCGACCCGTCCGGGCCGGACGGGCTGTCGGCCGCCGGCCGCCACGCGATCGGCGGCGTGCTGCGGCACGCGCCCGCGCTGAGTGCGCTGCTCAACCCGACGATCAACTCCTTCAAGCGGTTCGGGCCCGACACGCTGGCGCCCTGGCTGATCGACTGGGGCCTTGACAACCGCAGCGCCATGGTGCGGATCCCGCCGGAGCGCGGCACCGCGGCGCGGATGGAGGTCCGGCTCGGGGACGCCACCGCCAACCCCTACCTGGCCATGGCCGCCCTCGGCGCCGCGGTCTACCTAGGCATCCGCGACAAGGTGGAGCCGCCGGCGAAGCTGGAAGGGTACGGCTACGACCCCGGCAGGTCGGAGCTGCTTCCGGCCCGGCTGAGCGCGGCCCTCGATGCGCTGGAGTCCGATCAGGAGCTGGCCGGTGTCCTGGGCGACTATTTCGTCACCTCGTTCCTGAGCTACAAGCGCAACGAGATCGAGCGGTTCGAGCGGTTCGTCACCGACTGGGAGTTCCGCGAGTACGCCTATCACCTGTAAGGGCGGGTCAGGCCGGTGCAAGGGACGTTCAGGCCGGTGCAAGGGACGTTCAGGCCGGTGCAGGGGCGGGTCAGGCCGGTGCAAGGGACGTTCAGGCCGGTGCAGGGGCGGGTCAGGCCGGGCTCTCCGCGCTCAGGTCCGCCAGCTGCGTGCTCGCGGCCTGCCTGGCGCGCAGGATCCAGGTGGACGCGAGGCCGATCGCGAACAGGGCGAGCGCGAACCACGGGGCGAGGATGGTCGGGCTGGTGACCTTGTAGAACGAGCCGTAAATGGCGCCGCCGGTGATCAGGATGCCGAGCACAGCCGAGATGATGACGGACACCCGGCGCTCGGATTCGGCGAAGCTGCGCAGCGAGCCGACCGACATCAGCAGGTACACCACCACCAGCGCGAAACCGCCGAACGTGGAACCCCAGGCGAACAGCGCGAAGTAGTGCGGCAGGTGCGGCAGCGCGAACAGCCCGGTCCAGAGCTGGTTCACCAGCAGGGTCGCCGCCGCCGCCCCGACCAGGAAGACAGTCGCGCCAAACGGCGAGCCATGCCGTTTCGAGGTGGCCGCCAGCTGGGCCGGGATCCTGCGGTCGCGGGCCATCGCGAAGATCCCGCGCGACGCCGACACGGCGCAGCCGATCGCGACCGCCAGCATGTCGAACAGCACGACAAGCTCGAGCAGCCGGTCGATCCAGGTACCCCCGTAGCCGCCGGCGCTCTTCGGCGCCCCGAGCGCGAACAGCGGCGCCCCGGCCGCGGCGGTCAGCGTCCTGAGGCTGTAGTGGAAGCCGGCTACCTCGACGTAGGCGGCCAGCACGTAGAAGACCGTGGCGATCCCGGCCGTGGTCATCACCGCGACCGGGACCTCCCTGCGCGGGTTGGGGGTCTCCTCGGCCAGGTTCGCCGCAGTCTCGAAGCCGACGAAAAGCAGCACGCCGTAGAGCACGCCGAAGAAGATCCCGGACCACCCGTCGGCGGCCGATGACGGGTTGAACGGCTTGAGGCTGTTCGCTGAGCCGAGCTTGGCGATGACCGTGATGAAGAAGATCGTGACGACGATGATGGAGACCAGGGCCAGGGCCAGCTGGCTGCGGGTGGACAGCCGCACCCCGAAGTAGAGGATCCCGGCGATCAGGGCAATGAGCAGCAGCGTCCAGGCCCAGGAGGGCAGCGGGTTCACCGCGAACTCGGCGGCGATCGTGCTCTGCAGGTAGCCGCCCATGAGCAGCAGCAGCACACTCAGCAGGACAGTAACCCCGCCGTAGTAGAGCCAGCCGGCCGCCGTGCCGACCCGCTCGCCGAGGCCGCGGGTCACGTAGTCATAGAGCGAGCCGGCCGCGTGAATTTCCCTTGCGTAGGTCGAGACGATCCAGCCCAGCGCGAAGACGCCGACCGCGGCGATGAGCACCGACAGCGGAGAAGCGACCCCGCCGCCCTTGCCCGACGCGCTGATCACGCCGACCACGAGCGGGATCACGAAGGCCGAGGCGAACACGGGGCCCATGAACCCGACGGACTGCGCGATGACATCGGGGAGCGACAGGACCTTCGCCCCAAGACGCTCGTACGCTGGCTCGGAACTCCCCATCGTTTCCTCCTTCATAGTCAGAGCTGGCCTGGCGCCCGCGCCCGAGGTGATTGGCTCCAGCCGCTTCGCGTACCCGGGCGGCAGGATGTGCGCGAGGCATCGATCTTCCTCACGTCCCTCCCCCCGGCAGCGGCGGGGCCAGGTGCACCCGGACAGGGAGTTCTCGCAGCCCGTTGGTGAAGTTCGACCGGATCCGGCGCGGCGGGCCGGCCAGCTCGAACCTGGCGACGCGACGCGCCAGCGCGCCAAGCACGACGCGCACCTCCAGCCGGGCCAGATGAGCGCCCAGGCACAGGTGCGGGCCGCCGCGGCCGAAGCTGAGATGCTGGTTCGGGGATCGGCCGATGTCGAACGCGTCCGGATCGGCGAACTCCGCCTCGTCCCGGTTCCCTGACACGTACCAGAGCACGACCTTGTCGCCGGCCCGGATCGGCGCGCCGCCGAACTCCGCGTCCGCGGCCGCGGTGCGGCGCATGAAATGCGTCGGGCAGGTCCACCGGAGCACCTCGTCCGTCGCGGCGCCCAGCAGCGCGGGCTCCGCGCGCAGCCGCTCCCACTGGTCCGGGTGCTCGCAGAAGGCCAGGATTCCCTGCGCGATGGCGATGCGGGTGGTCTCGTTCCCGGCAACCACGAGGATCGAGAAGAAGTTGTCGAGATCGACCTCGCTCAGCCGGTCGCCGTCGACCTCGGCGCGCAGCAGGGTGGACAGCAGGTCATCGCCGGGCGCGCGGAGCCGGCCGGCGACGATCTCGCGGCCGAGATCCCACAGCTGCTTGCCGTAGGGGCTGCGGAACGGGTACCTGCGGTAGGCATCGGTGTCGTCCCGGCCCCAGACGACGTCGGTGACCTCCGGGTCGGTGTTGGCGATCAGCCGGTCGCCGAGGTCGATGAACTGGTCCAGGCGTGCCTCCGGGAGGCCCATGACCCGTGCGAGCACCCGGATCGGGACCTCCTTCGCGACGGCGTCGACGAAGTCGAATTCGCCATCGGCCAGCCCGGCGTCCAGCGCGGCGTCCAGGACATGCTCCGTGAGTCCCTCGACGAAGTGCTGGTAAACAGCGACCGCACGCTGCGAGAAGCTGCCAGAGACGATCTTGCGCAGCTTGGTGTGCACGGGCGGGTCGGTGTCGATGATCGTGCGGCGGGCTGTCATGTCCTCGTCGGTCGGCTCCTCGAAGGAGACCCCGCGCGCCGATGAGAACGTCGCCACGTCACGGCTCGCGGCCATGATGTCCGCGTAGCGATGGACGGACCAGAAACCGGAGTTTGGCTGGGCCTCGTCAAGCCACGCGACCGGCGCCTCGCGGCGGAGCCTGGCGAACTCCTCATGGGGAATGCCCCGTGCCCACATGTCGAGATCGTTAAGGTCGACAGCCCCGGCCATGGCAGATAGTTTGGCACCAAACGAGCGCATCGGCAATGGCCGGAAACGCGGAGCAGCGGCACGGTGGGGAAGGTTGGTTTATGCGAGTCGTCGTCATCCGCCACCATGAGGAAGACTCAGCCGGGTTCATCGGCGCCGCGTTCGAGGCACGCGGCGCCGAACTGAGCGTGCACCTGTTCCCGCAGGACGGCCCGTTGCCGGAGTTCCACGGCATCGATCACCTCGTGGTGCTCGGTGCGATCTGCTCGGTGTATGACGACGGCCAGGACTGCGCCTGGATCCCCGACGAGCTGGCATGGCTGCGGCGGGCGGACGAGGCCGGCGTGCCTGTGCTCGGGATCTGCTTCGGCGCGCAGGCGCTTGCTGCCGCGTTCGGCGGCCGGGTCGAGGCCGCGGCCCGCAAGGAGATCGGCTGGACCATGATCGAGTCACTCGACCACGGGCTGATCCCGCCCGGCCCCTGGCTGGAGTTCCACGGCGACCGGTGCCACCCGCCGCAGCGGGCGAGGCTGCTCGCGCGCAACGACGTGGGAGTGCAGGCGTTCTCGCTCGGCAAGCACCTGGCGGTCCAGTTTCACCCGGAGGTGGACGGCGAGCAGCTCGGGCTGTGGCTGGAGGCCGGCGGGCGCGCTGCAGCCGAGCGGGCAGGGCACGACCCGGACCTGCTGCTGGCCGAGACCATCACCGAGGAGCCGGCCGCCAGGGACCGGGCCGACCGGCTGGTCGCGTCGGCATTCCTTATCGCGCAGACCGGGTGATCTCCGCAGCGTGGTGCCGGCGCAGCGTGGCGCCCGCCGCAGCGTGGCGCCCGCCGCAGCGTGGTGATCTCCGCATCGTGGTGCCCGCCGCGGTACACGCCGCAGCATGGTGCCGGGGGCGTACCCCGCCGCAGCAGCGATCAGCCTTCCTCCACAGATCGGATGATCTTGCGGAGCAGCGACGCGAGCTGGCTCTTCTCCCGCTCGGTGAGACTGGCGCTGACGAACGCCTCGCCCATGTTGAACGCCGGGAACAGCCGCTCTATCACGCCGAGGCCCTTAGGCTCCAGGCCGACGAGCACGAGCCGGCCGTCCCCGCTGTGCGCCCGCCGCCGGGCCAGGCCGCGCTTCTCCAGGGTCTTCAGCACGCCGGTGAGCGTCCCCTTGGTAACGCCGGCCTCGTCAGCGAGGTGCCTGGTCTGCTGGTCGCCCCAGATCCACAGCACGAACAGCACGGTGAACGCAGCCCACGAGAGATCCTCGTCGGCCAGTACCTTCCGCTCCATGTGGTTACGGACCACGTTGGCCGCACGGTAGATGTTGGAAACCGCCGCCATGGCGGCGAAGTCGAGTGGCTCGTCGCCGATCCGGTTACGGATGTCATGCTCGGCCCGCACTAGGTCGCGGGCGCTGCCTGCGGCGAGGCGACGGGGCATGGCACGATGGTACGTGGCGCGAGCGGCGGCGAGCGCAGCGAGATCAGGGCGGTTCGAAGGCAGTCGTCGGCAGGTCCACCGCGGTGGCCCCGCAATCCGCCGTGATCACCGCCCCGGTCACCGCGGACGCATCGCTGCTGGCCAGGAACGCGACCACCGCGGCGATCTCGTCCGGCTCGGCCGGCCTGCGCAGCGGCACCTGCGCGGTCGCCAGCGCGTACGCGGCATCCCGGTCCGCCAGCCCGCGCAAGCTGGCCAGCTGGTCCATTTCATCGTCAGCCATCGGGGTGCGCACCCACCCCGGGCAGACGGTGTTGACTCGCACGCCGAGCCGGCCGAAATCTCTCGCCATGGACCTAGCCAGGCCGATCAGCCCGTGCTTCGACGTGACGTAGCCTACCGACTCCGGTGCTGCCGCGAGACCGGCGATCGAGGAGATCACCACGACGGAGCCCCGCCGGCGCACCAGGTCCGGCAGGCAGCTGCGCGCCGAGACGAGGCAGGTCGTGAGGTTGGACCGCAGGCTGTCGGCCCACGATTCGTCATCGATCTCGGCCGCCGTCCCGGAGCCCAGGCCGCCGGCGTTGGCAACGAGCGTGTCGACACCGCCGAATCGCGACCTGGCCGCCTCGACCACCCCGGCCATGTCGGCCGCGGACGCCGCATCAGCGGCCAGCGCAAGCGCCCAGTCCCCGAGCGGGGCCGCGACGTCAAGCAGCGGCTGCAGGCGGCGGCCAACCATCACGACCGCGGCACCGTCGGCCGCCAGCCGGCGCGCCACGGCGGCGCCGATACCAGTCCCGGCGCCGGTGACCACCGCCACCCAGGGGCCGGGCCGGGCCGCGTCCAGTCGATCGCGGCGGTCCGCGTCCCTGGGACTGGGCTGGCCCGCTTCCCGCTGATCCCGCCCGCCCGCTCCCTGCTGATACCGCCCGCCCGCGTCCCGCTGATCGCGTCCGTCTGCTAGTCCGCTCATCGGGTGTCCCTTAGCCATCCGCACCGCCACATCATCCACTCAGATCCCTTCGGCCACCAAAGCCACAGGCGTCCCCGAAAACTGCGCCCCGCGACCGCGATTCCGCCCTGGCCACATCCATAGGCTGGCCACGTTCACGGGCTGGGGCACGTTCACGGGCTTGGGCACGTTCACGGGCTGGGGCACGTTCACGGGCTGGGGCACGTTCACGGGCCGGGGCACGTTCACGGGGCTTGGCATGTCCAGCGGCCTGGGCTCAGCTCGTGGCTAGCTGCTCGACGCGCGCGTGCAGCCAGGCCACATGATTCCGTGCCTCGGGCTTCATCAGGACGCTGCGCAGGATCCGCGCCCCGTCGCGGTCGGCCGCGACGCCGGCATGACGGCGGGCGAACCCGCTCGCCGGGACCTGCAAGGTGCTGAGGAAGACCGGACGATCCCGGTCGGCCATCCCGTCGGCCAGCATCCGGGCGGAGGCTTGATCGATGGCGGACAGGCTAGGCGGGCTGGTCGCCGCGAAGTAGCAGACAATGTCGAGCTCGGGGGGCTGGTACAAAGCCAGGCAGCGGGAGGCATCGATGAGCTCCGACCAGTCCAGCGCGGCCTGCCGGCAGGCGGCGAGGACCTGGCCGAGACCGTCCGGCGTGGGCGGCAGCAGCTGGAACGTCAGCCATAGCGCGGCCGCCGCCGCTCCGGCCCTGGAGCATTCCAGGCTGATCTCGCCCAGATGCAGCTCATCGGAGGTGAAGTAGGTGTAGGGCGAGTCGTGCTTGTACAACCGCCCCACCTCCGGGTCCCGGAAGAGCACGGCCCCGCACCCGTACGGCTGCAGGCCGTGCTTGTGCGGGTCGACCACTACGGAATCGCACCCGGCGATGGCCCGCCAGGGCTCCGGGTCGAGCGCGGTCCGGCCGTCGCCGCCGGCTAGCAGGGTGAAGAAGCCGCCATAGGCCGCATCGACGTGGACGCGGACCCCATGCCTGCGGGCGATGGCGAGCACCTCGTGCACGGGATCGATGGCGCCGAGGCCGGTGGTGCCCGCGGTGGCGACGACCGTCCCGACCCGGCCGCCCGCTAGCAGGTCATCGAGCGCGCCGAGGTCCAGCCGGCCCGCGTGGTCGACGCCGACCGGAGTTCCCTCGATGCCGAGCACCCCGCACATGCGGCCGTGGGTGTAGTGCGCCTCCGCGCTGTAGGCCACGCCACTGTCGGGATGCAGCTCGCGCGCAACGTAGAGGGCCTCCAGGTTCGCGATCGTGCCGCTGGTCGCCAGGTGGCCAAGGTGCGTCGCGAAGCCGAACATCCCGGCCAGCTGCGCGACAACCTCCTTCTCCATCCGGGCGGTGGCCGGGCCGCCGTCGAGCGCGTGGTTGTTCGGGTTGACGAGCATCGCCGTGAGGTAACCGACGACGGCCGCGGGGTGCGGCGGCTTGAGCATCTGCCCGGCGTAGGACGGATGAAAGAACGGGTAGTTGTCCTGGAGGCGGCGAGTGTATTCCCCGAACGCGCTGGCGAACCGCTCGTCGCTGACCCGCAGCGTCGCGTCGGGCTCCAGCGGGCCGAACAAGCCCTGCCAGTCTTCGACCGCGGCCAGGCCACGGCTCAGCCAGCGCTGCAAGTCCACGTCAGACCTCACCATCGTGCTCGGGCCGCAGGCCGCGGGTGCCGGCCGGCAACGAGTTCCCGGCCCGCGAATCCGGCCAAGCCCGGCGGCAGCAATCCCGCCCCTCGTCGCGGCATCCAATGATCGCAGAACCCTCACTGCCCGGCGCGATGGCCGCGACACGGAAGGCAAGGGGCGCGCGCGGGCACGTTTCACACTGCGAAACGGGTCAGGCCGATCCGGCCGCATTCCGCGATCCCGGGCCGGGTAGCGTCTGTACCGGATGCCACCGGACCATGCCGGGCGGCGCAGCGCCCGGAATGTCCCTGGCACCGGCCAATGTCCTCCGGCCCGCACGTGAACAGGACCGCTCATGTCTGATCGCACGACTGGCAAGGCACCCGGC
This sequence comes from Streptosporangiaceae bacterium, assembly GCA_035299845.1. Lineage (GTDB taxonomy): Bacteria > Actinomycetota > Actinomycetes > Streptosporangiales > Streptosporangiaceae > Palsa-506. Next base: position 5,586 of record DATGVY010000267.1, on the reverse strand, counting down.
AGCCCGCCCCGATCCGGGCCGGGCCAAGAGTCAGCGATCCCGAAGCCGGCGCCTGAACCGCTGGATGAGGCCGAGTGCCTGCGGCTGATCTCGCCCGGCGGCATCGGCAGGCTCGCGTACTCGGGCCGGTTCGGCCTGACGGTGCTGCCGGTTAACTACCGGATGCACGAGGGAAGCATCGTATTCCGCACCGAGGAGGGCAGCTCGACCGACGAGGATCTCCGCACCGGGCTACCCGGAGCCGAGTACCAGGTGGCCTTTGAGGTCGATGAGGTCGACTCCACCGCGCGGGAGGGCTGGAGTGTTCTCATCCAGGGCGCCGCGCATCACGTGAACTCCGCGGACGAGCAGGCATCGGTGCTGGAAGCGGGCGTCGAGTCATGGGCCGGCGGGAGCCGTGAGCACTTCCTGCGCGTTATCCCGACCCGGGTCACCGGCCGGCGCCTCCGCCAGGGCTGAAGGAACGATCACGCGACCCGGGGCTGGCGCGTTGCCCGGCGCGTGAGTGCCGCCGCCGAGGTGCGCAGCGAGGTTTCGAGCACCGCCTCGCGGCGCCGCGGGTCCATGAGATTCGCTCCCATCACGGCCAGGTCCTCGGGTCCCGGCGTGAGGATGGTGACCCTGATGCCCCGAGATCGCAGCCCGTGGGCGTCCCGGAGCAGCGCGTACGTTATCAGCCACCGCAGCCGCCGCTCCAGCCGCTCATACGGGTTGCGCGGGCTGTCGGCCTCGATGCTGGCCATCGGGGCAAGCACATAGACCTCGTCGACGCCGGCCTTCGCCATCAGGCCGAGTGAGGTAGGCGACCGCACGCCGCCATCGACATAGCGGCGCCCGTTGATCATGACCGGCTCGTACCAGCCCGGAATGGAGCAGGAAGCGACAACAGCATCGGGCAGCGGCGCTGGGGGCGCGCCCTCCCGGCCGAAAACCACGCGTTGCCCGGAGTCGTAGTCGACGGCGACGATCCAAGTCGGGCGGTCCACCCAGTCCGGCAGCGATCCGTGTGACGCGGCGTGCTGGTGCGCATGGTGGTGCAGCGTGTGCACCATGGCGCGCAGCCCGGCATGCTGGCCCCGGCCGCGCGGCAGCCACGCGCTGGCACCGACCGTCGGGTGCACCCGGTACGGCCTCAGCAGGCTGGCGAGCAGCAGCGGCGGTGATCCGACCCGCAGGTGCGGGAGCGGCGGCAACGGCCCGTCCTCGATGGCCGGGATACGGGCGTTCCGCAGCACGCCGACGGCATCGCCACGCTGGTAGGCAATCATCTCGTCGATGCTGGAGCGGCAGCGCAGCGCCGCGGCAAGGACGCTGCCGGCGCTTGTCCCGACGATAACGTCGACGTCGTTGAGGGTGCGCGGGAGAAGGTCCTGCACCGCAGGAAGCGCACCGGTCATCCAGGCGGCACCCAGCACCCCGCCCGCGCCGAGCACGAGCCCTATCCGCGGGCCAGCACCCGCTGGCGCATGTTCAGGACCCATGATCGCCTCCAGGGCCGCCACCTCAGCACCGCGCCAGTTGCCCCGCGAGGGATCGCCGGGGGTCACGCCGGACCGGCCGGTGAGATGGCCGTTACCGGCAACTGTATGTGAAACCGAGCGGGATTCGGGCGAAGTGACGTTACGAGGCCGTGGCGAGCTGGCCTGCTGATTCGAGCCACTCGGTGATTACCCTGGCGCTGTCGCGCGGTACCTCCAGCTGCGGCACGTGGCCCACGCCGGAGAATACGACCAGCGACCAGGATGGCTGCGCGCGTACCGCGGCGAGGGCAGCTGCGACCGGCACCAGCCGGTCGCGCGCGCCGTGCAACATCAGGACCGGGCAGCTGACCGAGCGGATCTGCCGCCGGTAGGACTGACCGCGGGCGTGGCCGGCGGTCGCGATGACTGAGCGCATGGCAATGGCGAAGTCCTGGCCGGTGCCGGTGAACTCGGCGCGCTGGCGGGCTATCTCGACGTGCCGGGCGACGATGTCCGCAGGGAGCCGCGCGGAGTCCGCGCAGCACAGTGACATGACCCTGGCGACGAGCGCTTCCGGTGACATGCTCCGACGGCGGCTCATCATTACCCGGCCGAGCCCTGGCGTCATGTACAGGGCAAATAGCGCGGCCACGACCGGATCCGGCCGGGCGGGCACGAAGGGCAGGGCAGCGTCGAGCAGTATCAGGCCGGCCACCGCGCCAGGCTCGGCGCTCGCCTCAAGCAGCGAGATCATGCCGCCCATCGAGTTGCCCATCAGGATCACTGGCCGTACCGGGGCCGCAGGACCGGCGGGCCTTGCGGAAGGTGCAGGAACCCCGGGATTTACGGATCCTCCGGGGCCGGCGCAGAGCGCTGGCACGGACTCGATAAAGCGGTGCAACAGAAGCGTGTTCGACGCGACGTCCGTGCCGCGCCCTGCCGACTGGGTGAGGCCATGCCCGGCCAGGTCCGGCGCGAGCAGCCGGTACCGGCCGGTCAGCAGCGGCGCGATCGCCGACCAGTTCACCGCGGAACCGCCCAGCCCGTGCACGCAAACGATCACCGGCCCGCCGGCCGGCCCGCCGAAGTCCAGGTAGTGGACAGGGCCGCGGAGGTCAACCCACCGCGACTGCCCGCCGAGCCCGGGTTCAGCCGCCATGGCGGTCACCACGTTCCTGGTCGGTGACGAGGCGCCGGGGAGCCTTGCGGCGCCGGGCCTCTTCGATGAGCTCCGCCACCCTGCCAGCCGGAGCTGCCGCCAGCCGGACCCGCAGCCCGCGGATCCGCTGTCCCCACCGCAACGGCTCGAACGCGGCCGGGTCCTCGGCCACGCAGGCGCGCACCTCGGACTCGTCAACGAAAACATGCAGCAGGTCCCCGCCGGGCGGCGCGGTGGCAAAGATCTTGCCGCTGACCCGGAATGACGCCATGTCGAAATGCGGTTCCTCGGCTGCCCCGGGCAGGGACAGCGCGAACCGGCGGGCATTTTCAAGGTCACTCACCTGGTCAGGCTAGCCGGGCAGCCGGGGTCCGCTGACCAGCCCGCCGCGGCGATGTAACTGCCCGGGTGCGCGGCTCCCGCGATGATTCCCGTATGAAACCAATGTCATCGGCGCTGGTGGCGACCGACAGCGCCGTGGTGGTCCTCGTGCCGGAGGCCGAACCGGCCGTCGCCCGGCACCGGGCCAGGCTCGACCCTTACGCTGCGTCCGGCGTGCCTGCGCACGTGACGGTGCTCGCCCCGTTCGTACCGCCGCACGCGATCACTGCCGCCGTGATCGACGCGCTGGCAGCGGCCGTGGCGTCGGTGGCGGCGTTCGACTGCGAGTTCGCCGGTACCCGGTGGTTCGGCGACCGGGTGGTGTGGCTGGCGCCCCGGCCGGACGGGCCGTTCCGCGCGCTGACCGCAGCGGTGTCGGCCGCTTTCCCGCAGTTCCCGCCGTACGGCGGCGCGCACGACGACGTCGTACCGCACCTGACGGTCGGCATCAGCGCCGCGGGCGACGACGAGCGGCTGCGCGCGGCGGAGGCGAGCGTGCTGGCCGCGCTGCCGGTCCGGGCGCGGGTCAGCCGCGCGTGGCTGATGACGGGGGCGAGCGTGCCAGGCGGCTGGAGCACCGTGGCCGAGCTGCCGCTGGCCGGCGGCTGACCGGCGGGCATGTCAGCGGTCTGTCAGCGGGCATCACAGCGCTGGCGGCCGGATGTCAGCAATTACTGGCATTGTCGGTGGCATGACTTACTCGATCGTTGCCGAAGGCCTGGTCAAGCGCTTCGGGGAGACCGTCGCGCTGGCCGGGGTTGATCTCGAGGTCCGCACCGGCTCGGTATTCGGGCTGCTCGGGCCGAACGGCGCGGGCAAGACCACGGCAGTGCGGATACTCGCGACGCTGGTACGGCCGGATGCCGGGCACGCCACGGTTGGCGGCTACGACGTGGTGGCCAGCGCCCACCAGGTGCGCCAGCTCATCGGGCTCGCCGGGCAGTACGCGTCCGTCGACGAGACCCTGACCGGCCTGGAGAACCTGCTGCTCATCGGCCGCCTGGTCGGCCAGTCACGGTCGGCAGCCAGGCACCGGGCCAGGGAGCTGCTGGCGGACTTCCGGCTGGACGACGCGGCCGGCCGGGCAGTGAAGACGTACTCGGGCGGCATGCGGCGGCGCCTGGACCTGGCCGCGAGCCTGGTCAGCCGCCCGCGGGTGCTGTACCTGGACGAGCCAACCACGGGGCTGGATCCGCTCAGCCGGAGCGAGATGTGGGACATCATCCGGGGCCTGACGGCCAGCGGCGTCACCGTCCTGCTCACCACGCAGTACCTGGACGAAGCCGACCAGCTAGCCGGCGAGATCGTGGTGGTCGATCACGGGCGGGTGATCGCGACCGGCACGCCGGCGGAGCTCAAGGCCCGCACCGGGGCCCGGTTCCTCGCGGTCACCCCCGCCCGCCCGGCCGACCTGCCGGCCGTGGTGTCCATCGTCGGCATGCTCACGCAGGCAACGCCGACGGTCAGCGACGCGACGGTGACCGCTCCGCTGGCCGATTCGGCTGTGCTGCCCGCCGTGGTCCGGCACCTGGATGACGCCGGCGTCGAGGTCGGCGAGCTCAGCCTGCGCGGCTCCAGCCTCGACGAGGTGTTCCTCTCGCTCACCGGCCACCGGGCCAGGGACGAGTCCGGGTCTGAGTCCGGGTCCGCGTCCGGGTCCGGGCATGCGGATCAGGGAGAACTGCGGGCAGTCAGCGAGAGGAGTGCGAGATGAGCATCGCCGTCGAGACCACCGCGCGGCCGCTGCGAGTGCGGGTGAGCGCGGTCGAGGGAGTGCGGCAGACCTGCTCGCTGGCCTGGCGCACCCTGGTGCAGATCAAGCACAGCCCGTTCGAGCTGCTCGACTTCACCGTCCAGCCGGTGATGTTCGTGCTGCTGTTCACGTATGTCTTCGGCGGCGCGATCGCCGGCTCGCCGCACCAGTACCTGACGTTTGCGCTGCCCGGCATCATCGTGCAGAACGCGCTGTTCACCACGCTGAACACCGGCGTGGGCCTGAGCACCGACCTCGAGAAGGGCTTCTTCGACCGGCTGCGCGCGCTGCCGATCGCGCGGTTCTCCCCGCTGGCAGGCCGGATCGTGGCGGACGTTGTCAAGCAGGCATGGTCGATCGCCATGCTGCTGATCGTCGGGGCGATTCTCGGGTTCCGGGTCGGTACCGGGCCGCCCAGCGTGCTGGCTGCCTTCGCCCTGCTGCTGGTGTCCACGCTGGCCGTGTCGTGGCCGATCGTGCTGGTGGCCATGCTCGCGGCCAAGCCGGAGAAGGTGCAGGTCTTCGGCTTCATCGTGCTGTTCCCGCTGACCTTCACCAGCGACGCGTTCGTGCGCACCGCGTCGATGCCCGGCTGGCTGCAGGCGTGGGCCAAGGTGAACCCGGTGAGCTTGCTGTCCGATGCCGCCCGCGGGCTGCTGGTGTCCGGGCCGGTCACCGGGCCCGCGCTGGCCTCGCTGCTGTACGCGCTCGGGTTCACCGTGGTATTCGCGCCGCTGGCGGTCCGCGCGCTCAGGCGCCGGGTGTAGGCAGGTCTGCCACGGTGGCCATCGTGCACGACAGGCCACGCCGGTACGCGGCGTCGTACCCGGTCT
>DATGVY010000266.1:0-1538 GCA_035299845.1 Streptosporangiaceae bacterium | reverse complement strand
GGGCAGGATGTCTCCTGGATCTGGGACGTGGACTTCGAGCAGCTGCGAGATGTGGCCGACCACATCGTGGTCACCGGTGACCGAGCCGCCGACCTGCGGGTGCGGCTCAAGTACGCCGAGGTGCCGGCCGACCGGGTGGAGGTCATCGACAGCTGGCGTGAAGCGTTGCACGAGGCGGCCGCCCTCACGCCGCCGGATCAGACGCTCTTTGTGCTGCCCACCTACACCGCCATGCTGGAACTGCGGTCGGTGTTGACCAAGGAAGGGGTGCTGCAGCCCTATTGGGCTAAGGGGCCCGCTGGGAGGCGAGCCGAGACACGGTGACCAACGCGCGCCAGATCTCATCGCGGGAGACCTTGGACGCGCCGGCCACCCGGTCGGTGAAGGTGATCGGCACCTCGACCACCCGCAGTCCGGCGCGCTCGCAGCGAGTCAGGAGTTCGATCAACGCCGAGTAGCCTGACGATCGAAGCGGCTGGGAGAGCAGGAACTTGATCGTCCCCTCCGCGTAACAGCGAAAGCCGCCCGTGCAGTCGTGCGCGTGCAGCCGGAGCACGGTGCGCGCGAATGTATTCGCGGCTGAGCTGAGGAAGACGCGGCGAAGCGGCCAGCCCTCGATCTTTCCTCCTGGCACGTAGCGCGATCCGATGGCCAGGTCGGCGCCGCCGTCGACGGCGGCCAGCAGCGCCGGCAGCCGGTCGGGTGGATGCGAGAAGTCCGCATCCATGGTGAAGGCCCGGTCGAATTCATGCTCCTGGGCGTACGCGAAGCCGGCCATGTAGGCCGTTCCCAGTCCCAGCTTGCCGGGCCGGCTGAGCAGAAAGACTTGGGAATCGGTGGCCGCCACCTGGCGGACCAGGTCTGCAGTCCCGTCCGGCGAGCCGTCGTCGATCACCAGCACGCCGGCCTGCGGGAGCGCGCGCCGAACGGCGGCGATCAACCGCACGACGTTCTCCGCCTCGTTGTAGGTGGGCAGGCACACCAGCGGGGTGGACATGCAGTGCCCGTACTATAGGAACATGCCGACACCGAGACGCCTGCGGATCGCGCACCTGTACGCCGACGAGATGAATATCTACGGCGATCGCGGCAACATCCTCACCCTGCGCAAGCGTGCCGAGTGGCGCGGCATCGAGGTCGACGTGACTGCCATCGGCCGGGGCTCGGCGCCCGAGCTCGACGGCTTCGACCTGCTGTTCTGGGGCGGCGGCCAGGACCGAGACCAGCAGCTGGTGTTCGCCGACCTGACCGCCAACAAGGCGGAGGGCATTCGCGCCGCGGTTGCTCGCGGAGCCGTGGTGCTGGCGGTGTGCGGCGGCTATCAGCTGCTGGGGAACTACTACGTGACCGCGGAGGGACAGAAGTTGCCCGGCCTGGGGTTGCTGGACACCTACACAGTCCCCGGCCCCCGGCGCAACATCGGCAATGTCCTGATCGACGCCGGCCGGCTGGGGATCACCCCACCGACGTTGGTTGGGTTCGAGAACCACAGCGGCAAGACCTACCTGGGTCCTGGGTTGCAGCCGCTCGGCCGGGTG
>DATGVY010000265.1:0-4935 GCA_035299845.1 Streptosporangiaceae bacterium | reverse complement strand
GTGCGCCCGGTGGCTGGCGCAAGAGTCGCCGGTCATCGGGTTCGGGGTAGAGACGGTCGGCACGGACGCCGGAGCCGCGCACTCGTTCGAGCCGCCGTTCCCGTGCCACTCCGCGCTGCTGGGGGCAGGAAAGTACGGGCTCACGCAACTGCAGAACCTCGCCAGGCTGCCGGCGCACGGCGCGGTGATCATCGCGGGCCCGCTGCCGATCACCGGCGGATCCGGCAGCCCGTGCCGGGCGCTTGCCCTGGTAGAGCACTCCTGATGCTGGTCAGCGAGGCCGTCGGGGCAACGCTCGCTGACCTTGGCGCGGACACTGTCTTCGGCGTGGTGGGCAGCGGCAACTTCCATGTCACGAACGCCCTGGTCGCCCGAGGCGCGCGGTTCATCGCCGCACGGCACGAGTGCGGCGCGGCCTGCATGGCGGACGGGTGGGCCCGGCTGGCTGGCCGGCCGGGCATCGTCTCCGTCCACCAGGGGCCGGGGCTGACCAATGCGGTCACCGGCATTACCGAGGCCGCCAAGAGCCGGACACCGATGCTCGTGCTCGCCGCTGACGTGGCCGCGGCGGCCGTGCGGTCGAATTTCCGCATCGATGTCGCATCGATCGCGATGGCGGTCGGCGCAACGCCGGAGCGCCTGCACTCCGCCGAGACCGCGGTCGCCGACGTGACCCGGGCCTACCGGACGGCCGAGCGCGAACGGCGGACCGTGGTGCTCGCGCTCCCGCTCGATGTACAGGCCGCCGAATGTGCCCGGCCGGTCCTGCCCGGCCGGGAATCCGGGCAGATCATGGCCAGCGTGGTGGGCGCCACAGCGATCGCCGGGGGTGCGCCGCCGGCTGAGGCAGTCGGCGCGCTCACTGCCGCGCTCGCCAGCGCCAGGCGGCCGGTCTTCATCGCCGGGCGGGGCGCCCGGATCGCCAGCGCCCGCGCGGACCTGGAGCGGCTCGCTGCCGCATGCGGGGCGCTGCTGGCGACCTCTGCCGCGGCCAAGGGGCTGTTCCGCGGCAGCCCATGGGACCTCGATGTGAGCGGTGGCTTCGCCTCGCCGCTGGCGGCCGAGCTGATCCGCGGCGCGGACCTCGTCGTGGGCTGGGGCTGCGCGCTGAACATGTGGACCCTCCGGCACGGCAAGCTGATCGGCCCGGATGCTACGGTCATCCAGGTGGATCACGAGGCAGCCGCGCTCGGCACGCACCGGCCGGTGGACTTCGGCGTGCTTGGCGACGTCGCGGCGACCGCGCGGGCGGCGGCCGACGCGCTCGCAGAGCAGGTGCCCGGCCGCGCACGCCCGGATGGCGGACGACGGGCCGGCGAGCAGGGCGACGGCCAGCCGGCCACCGGCTACCGGTCAGCGGAGCTGGGCAGGCGGCTGGCCAGCGAGGTCCGCTGGCGCGACGTGCCTTACGTCGATGACAGCGACGGCAGCCGGATCGACCCGCGTACCCTGACCATCGCGCTGGACGACCTGCTGCCGGCCGAGCGCCTCGTCGCGGTGGACTCGGGCAACTTCATGGGCTATCCGAGCATGTACCTGTCCGTGCCGGACGCCGACGGCTTCTGCTTCACCCAGGCCTACCAGTCGATCGGCCTCGGCCTGGCGTCGGCGATCGGCTCGGCGATCGCCCGGCCAGACCGGCTGACGGTCGCGGCGCTGGGCGACGGAGGCGCGCTGATGAGCATCAGCGAGCTCGAGACGGTCGTCAGGCTCGGCCTGCCGATGATCATCCTGATCTACGACGACGAGGCCTACGGAGCGGAGGTCCATCATTTCGGCCCGGACGGGCATCCCCTGGACGTCGTCCGATTCCCGCCGACCGACATTGCCGCCATCGGCCGCGGATTCGGCTGTGCGGGATTGACCGTGCGCCAGCCCGGTGATCTTGACCCGGTGCGCGGCTGGCTGGGCGGACCCCGCGACCAGCCGCTCGTGATCGACGCCAAGGTGACGTCGGAACGGGGCTCGTGGTGGCTGGAAGAGGCATTCCGCGGCCACTGACATAGGCTGCGCGACACCAGGCAGCGGCGACGCCAGCCAGCGGCTTCGCCATCGCGCCCGCCCGCCAGGCTCACCCCACGGCCGGGCCGGGCGGTGAGGCTTTCCACCCGGCCGCGTCACCAGGCGCGGCTCCGCCGCCGCACCCCAGCAGGGATGATCATGGAACCACGAGAACTCGCCGATCTTCCTTACGCCGCCGCGCTGCGGCCGCACCAGGGTGGCCTGCACCCGGATGAAGCGTATGACTGCGAGCACTTCGACCAGCACACCTTCAATGACGCCGCCGCGGTGAACGCGCGATTCCTGGAATGCGCCTTCACCCAGGTGTCGTTCCAGGCGGGACAGCTCCGCCGGGCCCGCTTCACCGACGTCTGGCTGCGTGACGTCCGCATGATGGTGACCAGCCTGGCCGAGACGAGCTGGCAGGATGTGACCTTCACCGACGCCGTCATCGCCGGCGCCGAGGCATTCGGAGCGCAGCTGCGCGGGGCCACGTTCCGTGGGTGCAAGCTCGATTCGGTGAACTTCCGTGACGCCGAGCTCACGGACGTGGCATTCGACAACTGCCTGCTCCGCGATGTGGATTTCGGCGGCGCGACGATGACCAGGGTCGTCTTCACGAACTCGCGGCTGGACAAGACCGACTTCAGCCGGGTGACCCTGAAGGATGTCGACCTGCGCGGCGCGGAACTGGGAATCACGATCACCCCCGACTCGCTGCGCGGCGCGATCATCAGCACCGCGCAGCTCATGGCTGCCGCCCCCTTGCTCGCCGAGACCCTGGGCATCGTGGTCGCGGAGGCCGACGAGGCTCGCCAGCCCTGACAAACATCCGCCCGGCCTGCTACTGGGCCTGCTACTGGGCCTGGCCTGCTGTCAGGGCTTGGCTGCCTGCCTGGCCGGGATTCCAGGCAGGCAGCCAAGCCGGGCCGCGGCAGCTGGCTAGCTAGTCTGCGGCCAGCTCAGCGGGCTCCTCGAACGGACCGCCGCGTTCTAGGCCTTCGCTCAGGCCGGCGCCGACGAGCTCATCCTCGGGGGCGTAGGCGATCTCGCCGTGGAGCGCAACGTCGCCGTACTCAAGGTCGGCGTCGGGCGCGCGCAGGCTCATGAACAGGCTGAGCCCCTTCAGGATGAGGAAGGTAACGATGCCATCCCAGACGATGACCGTCGCGGCGGCGCCCGCCTGGATCAGCAACTGCTTTGGATGCCCGTAGAACAGCCCGGCCGTCGTGATGTTCGGGGATTTCCCGAGACCCAGGTAAATGATCATGTTCGGGTCGGCGAACAGGCCGACGAGCAGGCCCCCGAGCAGGCCAGCGAAGCCGTGTGTGTAGACGACGCCGAGAGCGTCATCGACCTTGTTGAACGGCCACACGTAACTCGGCAGGTAGCTCATCGCCACCCAGACGAGTCCGGAGGCAACCAGCCCGATGACCATCGCGCCGAGACCGTTCACGTAGCCGGCCGCCGGCGTTATGGCGACCAGGCCGCAGATCATGCCGTTGACCCCGCCGACAAAGCTTGGCTTGCGGTCCCTGCTGCCCAGCATGTCCAGGATGATCCAGGTCATCATCGCGACGGCGGTAGCCAGGTTGGTGTTGATCACGGCCGCCGCAGCGTCCGCGCCGGCGAAATACGGGTCGCCGCCGTTGAAGCCGTTCCAGCCAAGCCACAACAGGCCGGCTCCCACTGCAACGAACGGAATGTTGCTGGGCGCGCCGGTTTCGCGGTCACGCCGCAGCCTGGGCCCGACCATCGCCGCCGCCACGAAGCCGGAGACGCCGGCTGCGAGGTGAATCACGTAGCCGCCGCTGAAGTCGAGCGCGCCGTGCGCGCCCCACCAGCCGCCGCCCCAGAGCAGAAACGCGTTCACGGCATAGGCGAAGGTGATCCAGAGCGGCACGAATAGCAGCCACACCTTGAAGTTGATCCGGCCGATCACGGCGCCGAGGAGAAGTATCGGCGTAATCGCGGCGAAGACGAACTGGAAATAGACCAGCGATGACTCCGGGAAGCGGAATTTCGGTATCAGGCCCGTGAGCAGCGGGATGCTGGCCTGGGCTTGCTCGCCGGCATGGCCGATCACGGCGGCGGGCTTGCCGATGAAGGTCGATATCCACGGATCGCCGAAGCCCATCTTGAACGCCCAGAGCACCCAGACGATCAGGGTCAGGCAGAACGCGCTGAATACCATCATGATGGCGTTCACGGCCCACTTGCGCTGCACGAGTCCCGCGTAGAGGACTGCGAGGGCCGGTATGCTCATCAGCCCAACGAGTGTCGCCGCCGTGAGCTGCCAGGCGTTGTCGCCGGCGTTCAGCCAGCTCGGATAGGGAACCACTCACTGCCTCCAAGGGCTACGGCGAAGGGCTCAGCCGGAATGCCAGCCGACGCCGGGCCAGGTGCCGGCCGGCCGAGCCGCTTCGGTGTCCGTCAGGAACGATTCCTGTTTCCCATGACGGGGTTTCGGGCGTATTTCCCGGGTGTTACGCGGCCGGCAACAGAGCAGACCGCACAGCGGCCTTTGTTAACTGCCTGTTTCGGCGGTCAAGGCCAGCCGGGCCATGGCCGAGGCTACGGCCGGCGACGTTCCGCTGCGGGTGCCCGCCACGGCGTACGCCCGCTGGGACACCGAAGCTGGCGGCTGGGCCTGGCCGCGGGAGCTGTTCACCGTGCATGTGGGCAGGTCATCGCGCGACCTGCGGTTGTCCGCGCCGGTCATGTCCGGCTGAGCCGCTGCCTGGCCCAGTGCTTGCGGGCCAGGCAGCTCCCCGGCCCGGTTCCCTCTCCTCCTCGCTAAGGGGGCCGGGCTCGCTGCGCTATCAGGAAGAAGCCCGGGCCGAAGCGCCGAATGGCGCGGCAAGCTCCACCTCAAACCCGTCGTCGTTCTCCAGGTAGGCCGCATAGTGCCGGGCGCCGCCTGCGTGCGGATGG
>DATGVY010000264.1:0-14936 GCA_035299845.1 Streptosporangiaceae bacterium | reverse complement strand
TCTTCTGGCAGGCTGCGACGGCATCCGAGTGGGGCATCGGCGTCGTTTCGGCGGTCGTGTGACCAGCGGAGTGGGGCACAGAGACGCAACACGCCGTGCAAAATGACCTTGACCTTCCAAGATCACGAGTTGTGCGACAGCTTCCAGAGCCCGCCAATATTTCCGTGATCAAGGAAGAAGAGGTTCGGTCGCGCGGCGACATGCGTGGTATCAGCCGATCTCGGCTACCGAGCCGATGGGTCAGCCCGGCCGGCACCGTAGGCGGGGAGTCGGTGAGCACTACCCCGAGGCGCTTCCGTCAGAAGGCACGGTAGTCGCGGACTGGCATCCGCGGGCCGCGCCGGGACCGGCCGGGACCGCTCAGCTCGATGAGCCTGGCCGCCCGGTACCGGTGCCCAAGGTACGGCGCGAGCAGGTCCAGCATTCCCGCGTCGTCCACTACCCGGCCCGCCAGCGCCCAGCCCACGGCGGCCGGCAGGTGGTAGTCGCCGATGGAGACGGCGTCGGCGTCGCCGCAGGCGCGCTGCCTGACCTCCGCCGACGTCCACGGCCCGATGCCCGGCAGGGCGCGCAGCCGACGATCAGCGTCAGCAGGGGCCATCGCCAGGACCTCCTCGACCCGGCCGGCCGCCCGCGCCGCCGCCGCTATGGTGCGCGCCCGGACCGCCTCCACGCCCGCCTGATGCCATTCCCAGGACGGGATCCGCAGCCAGGTCTGCGCGGCCGGGAACACCCGCATCCCGGCCGGTGCCGGTCCGGGTGCCGGATCGCCGAACCTGAGCAGCAGCCGCCGCCAGGCACGGTGTGCCTCCAGGCCCACCACCTTCTGCTCAAGGACAGCGGGAACCAGCGCCTCCAGCACCCGGCCTGACCGCCCGACCCGCGCGCCGCGATGCCGCAGCGCAAGCTCGCGCAGCAACGGGTGCGCCGGCCTGAATCCCGCCGGGTCGTCACCGGCCCCGAGCAGCGACGGCAGGGAATCGAGCAGCCATTCGGCACCGGGGCCCCAGGCGGTTGCGCTGACCACCGTAGCGGCCGCCGGGGTGGCCACCGGGGTGCCCGTCGCAGCGGCCGCCGGGGCCGCCGCCACCCGCAGCGTGCCGGGGCCGTCAGGCGTCCGCGAGGTGCGCCAGACCGCGCCGTCGCCGCCGACCCGGTACGCCGGGTCACGCGGGCCGCGGCGGTGCACGGACAGCACCACGCGGACATCGACCTGGAAGGGGGCACGCCACTGCCTGGCGAGCGGCATGCCGCGCGGGCCGGCGGGCGGAGCGGGCAGCGCCATGCCTCAGGCGTCCGTGGAGAACCGGACCGCGGTCGGCCCGAGCTTGGTCCCCGGCCAGACCCGGAGCCCGCAGCGCAGTTCGTTGCCCTCGGCGACCTGAGCCCCGTCGCCGACCACGGCACTGTCGATGACAGCGCCTTCGCCAACCCGGGCCCTGGTTCCGACCACGCTGCCGGTTATCACCGCTCCGGCCCCGATCACGGCGCCGTCGAACAGCACGGATCCGTCGATGCGCGCGCCGGCGCCGACGCGGCTGCCGGCCCCGATCACGGACCCCCCCAGCGCCAGGGCGCCTGGTTCGAGCACAGCACCGGGCAGCACCAGCGCCTCTCCGCAGGGACCCGGCAGCGCCGGTGACGCTAGCCGGCCGAGCACCAGGTCGCAGGAGCCGCGCACGAATGCCTCCGGGGTACCTACGTCGAGCCAGTACGCGACGTCCGGGTAGCCCATCACGACCTGGCCGGCGCTGATCAGGGCCGGGAAGGTCGAGCGCTCGACCGAGACCACCTGGCCCGCCGGGATCTCGTCGATCACCCGCCGCCTGAAGACGTAACAGCCGGCGTTGATCCGGTTGGTCAGCGGCCGGGGCGTCTTCTCCAGGAATGCCGTGACCCGCCCGCCGGCGTCGGTCGGCACGCAGCCGAACCTGGCCGGGTCAGGCACCTCGACCAGGTGCAGCGTCACCGCGGCATCCTCCTTGGCGTGCAGCTCGAGCTGAGCACCAAGATCATGGCCGGAGAGTATGTCGCCGTTCAGCACGACCACCGGGTCGTCCGGGCCGCTGCGCAGGCTCGCGGCCGCGTTGCGGATGCCGCCGCCGGTGCCGAGTGGCACCTCTTCCTGTACGCACTCAAGCTGCAGCCCGAACGTCGATCCGTCGCCGAACTGCTCGGCGAACATCTCCGCCCGGTACGCGGTGGCCAGTACCACCCGGGTGATCCCGGCCGCCGCCGCCCTGGCCAGCTGGTGCGCGAGAAACGGCACTCCGGCAGTGGGCAGCAGCGGCTTGGGCGTAGCAATGGTCAGCGGGCGCAGCCTTGTTCCCTGGCCGCCGACCAGCAGGATTGCCTCAATCCCGGCATTGCCGCAGCCGCCGGCGGGCGGCTGCCAGGAAGGACCTGAATCGCTCGGCATGAGCAGCGAGGCTACTCCCGTCCGTGTGCCGCTGCACGCACGTAGGAAGCCATGTGCGCCTCGGCCGATGCTGCCCAGGTGAATTCCAGTGCCCTGGCGTGACCGGCGACGCCCAGCGCCTCCCGGCGTGCCGGATCGTCAAGCAGCGCCCGCAGCGCCGTCCTGATGCCGTCGGAGTCGGGCTCGGTGTAGGCGACCGCATCCCCGCCGACTTCGGGCAGCGACGTCATGTGCGTGGTCAGCACCGGCGCCCCGCACGCCATGGCTTCCAGGGCCGGCAGCCCGAACCCCTCGCTGGTACTGGGGAAGGCGACGACAAGCGCCCCGCCTAGATAGCCGGGCAGGTCGGTGAAGTGCAGATACCCCGGCCGGACCAGCCGCAGGTGCGCGGGCACGGCGGCGATCGCCTCGTTCACCTCGTCGCTCCAGCCGCTTCCGCCGGCGAGCACGAGAGCGGGCGGCTCGGGCAGATCGGCCACCGCGGCGGCCCAGCCGGTGATCAGCGCCGGGATGTTCTTGCGTGGCTCCAGGGTGCCGAGGTAGGCGACGTAGGGCTTGCCGTGCAGGCCGAGCCGGGCCGAGACCTGGCGTACCTGGGCGGAGTCAGGCCGGTGGAAGAGCGCATGGTCCACGCCGTGGTAGGCGACATCGATCCTGGTCGGGTCCGCGCCGAGTGCGCGGACCAGCTCGTCTCTTGTCGCCTTGGACGGGACGATCAGCCGGGTTGCCCGGCGCGCCGAGGTGCGGATGGCCGACTTGTAGAACGTCGCCGTCACCGGATTGTGCGCGTCGGGCTCGGTGAAGAAGGTCAGGTCGTGGATGGTTACCACGGTAGGAGCGCCGGGCCGCAGCGGCATCGAGTAGTGCGGTGCGTGAATCACGTCGGCGCCGACCTGCTGCGCGACAACCGGCAGGCCGCTCTGCTCCCAGGCGAGCCTGGCTGCCCGGTGCGCGATGGCGGTGGGCGCGGCTACGACCTGTGCACCTGGCACCAGCCGGGCGTACCGCTCCTCGTCCGCGCGCTGGCAGGCAACAGCGAGGTCGGCCCCCGCAGCCTCCAGCGCGCTCACCAGCCCGTCGACGTAGCGTCCGACGGCACCGCGGTCCGCAGGCACAGCGGTCGCGTCAACAAGCACACGAGGCGCCACAACCAGTGTTTCTCCTTTCGCGATGAGGCCCTGCCTGGGGCGTGCGGGAAGTAGGTGGGCAAGCTTGCCTCAGGATGTCCCGTCAGGACCGAGCGTACGCCCTCAGCGGCGCCCGCGCGGACTCGCGGCGGGGCCGCCCCGCACCCGCGATGGCCGCGATCATCCGGACGGGCTCGCGGACGGGCTCGCGCTGGATGACGGCGCCGCGGACGGTTTCTTGGCCGTCTTCGATCCGCCCTGCGCCGCCCGCTGCGCCTTGTCGAGTGCCCCCTTCATATTGGCGATGTCACGGCCGTAAGCACCGAAGTCGCCGCTCTTCAGCGCCTGCTGGGCCTGGGCGTAGAAACTCTCGGCTTGCCGCAGGAATTTCAGCACCGTCGCGCTGGCCTGCCCGGTCCCTGTGCCGCCAGTGCCCCCGCCGGTTCCCTGGCCGCCGCCGGTGCCTGGCTGGCTCGGAACGCCAGTGAACACCTGTGCGAGGGCGCCCTGCAGGGTGCTCGCATATCCGATCTTGCCGTTGTAGTACACGAGCACCCGCTGCAGGGTGGGGTAGGACCCGGTGCTTGCGACTGCCGACTGGGATACGTAGATCGGTTCGAAATAGACCAGGCCGCCGCCCACCGGAAGAGTGATCAGGTTGCCCTGGGTCACCTTGGATCCGCCCTGCCGGAGCAAGGTGAGCGCGGATGCGACCGTGGTATTGGACTCAAAATCGTTCTGCACCTGCTCAGGCCCCTGAATGGCGGTGTCCTGAGGCAGCTCAAGCAGCCGGATCGTGCCGTAGCCAGGGCTTACCGGGTTGCTGTCCACCGCCATGTACGCGGCGATGTTGGCCCGGCCGCGCGGCGTGAATGACGTGGTCAGCGAGAACTCCGGATGCCGGTACCCCGGCATCGTCATCGTCAGGTAGTACGGGGGCTGGCTGAATTGTTTCGGCGTGACGCCACTCGGGTCGGTGGGGACGGCCCAGAAGTTCTGGCCGCCGTAGAATTCCTGGGCCGGGATGACGTGGTACTGGGCCAGGATCTGCCGCTGCGCCTCGAACAGGACCTCGGGGTAGCGGAAGTGCGCCAGCAGGTCGGGCGGGATTTTGTTCCGCGGCTGGACGATGCCGGGGAACGCCTTCCTCCAGGTTTCCAGCACGGGGTCGTTGTTGCTCCACTGGTACAGGGTCACCGCTCCGGTGTAGGCGTTCACCACCGCCTTGACCGAGTTGCGGATGTAGTTGACCTCGCCGGCCGGGCCGAACGTCGACCCGCCGGGGCTGTAGCTGTTAGTGGTGGCGCCCTGCAGGCCCAGCCGCTGCGAGTAGGGGTAGTCGTCCGTCGTGGTGTAGCCGTCCACCACCCAGAGGATCTGGCCACCGGAGATGACCGGATAGGGGTCGCCGTCCAGGGTGAGGAACGGCGCGACCTTGGCGACCCTGGACAGCGGGTCCCTGATGTACATGATCTTGGAGTTGCCGTCGATGGCGCCGGACAGCAGGATGTTGAGCTGGCGGAACTTGATCGCGTACAGCAGGCGGTTCAGCGCAGAGCCGATCGGGACGCCGCCGCTGCCTGTGTAGGTCGTGTTCTGCTGGCCGCCGGTGCTCTGGTTCGGGTAGTCGAGTTCCTTCTGGTGCCCGCCGACGATCGCGTAGCTCGTCTCCTGCTCGCCGAAGTACACCCGCGCCCCAGCCCCCTGCTGGACATTCAGCTGGCCCGTGGGCGGGATGTCACTCTCGGTGAACGCCGGGAAGCCGTCTGGCTGGGCCGTGCGGGCTGGCGCGGCGACGGCGCCGTAGCCGTGGGTGTAGACGAGGTGCGAGTTGATCCAGCCGGCCTGGCCGGCCGGCGGGCCGCCCATATCGCGCACGCCGATCAGTGTGTCCTGCGGCGTTGTGCTGCCCGGCAGCACGTACCTGTCCACGGACAGCACATTGGCGAACTTGTAATAGCTCTTTACCTGCTGGAGCTGCTGGAATGACTGCGAGACCACGCCGGGGTCCATCAGCCTGACGTCCGCGAGCGCTGTCACCTGCCTGGCCAGCTGGGCCGACAGCTCCGTAGAGGTTGCCGGGTAGAGCATCGGCTGCACGTCGCCGACGCCGTAGGCTCGCCGGGTGCTGGCGATCTCGCGGGTGAGATACGGGGTTTCCTTCACGAGCTCGTTCGGCTTCACCACGAACTGCTGGATGATGGCCGGGTACACACCGCCGATGATCACGGCGGAGAGCACGAGCAGCCCGAAACCCACCGCGGGAAGCAGTGTGTTCCTGCGCGCCGCGCCGGCGAAGAACAGCGCGGCGCAGATCACCGCGATCACCGCCAGCACGGTCTTGGCCGGCAGGATGGCATTGACGTCCGTGTAGGACGCGCCCGTCCGCACTATTCCGCGCTGCGAGAAATCAATCCCGTACCGGTCCACCCAGTAGGCGGCGGCCTTCAGCAGCATGAAGACGCCGACCAGCACGAAAAGGTGCGCCCTGGCCGCGGGAGTTGCCCGCTGGCCCTTGACCTGCGGCCGCAGTGCTCCGTAGAGGTAATGCACCAGGGCAGCGACGACCAGTGCCAGCAGGACGGCCGTGAACAGGTAGGTGAGCACCATCCGCAGGAACGGGTAGACGAACACGAAAAACGAGATGTCCAGATGGAACTGGGGATCCACGGTGTGGAACGAGCTGCGGTTGGCGAAGAGCAGCCAGGTCCGCCAGGAGCCGGCCGCGGTGAGCCCGGAGATGAGCCCGATCAGCCCGAGGAGGAGTCCGAGCATGAGCCGCCGGTGCGGATCGAGGATGGTCCGGTAGCCCTCCAGGCTCTGCTGGTCCGGTGCCACCGGACGGTAGGCGGGCCTGAGCCGGTACGCCAGCCAGGCATTGAAGCCGACCACTAGCGCCATGAACAGCGCGGTGACGAGAAAAAGCAGCCATTTGATGCCGTAGGTCGTGCTGAAGACGGAGGTATAGCCGACCGAGCGGAACCACAGGTAGTCGGTCCACACGCCGGCGATGACCGAGATCACGATGATCAGGGCGATCACCCCGGCTGCCACCGGGATGAGGAACCTCGGCCAGCGAGGAAGCACAATCGGACGGCCAGCTGGCCTTGGCTGGCCAGGAGATCGGAAGGTCATGCCCTCCCCCTTTGGGTGATCTCAGCCACGGCACCGCTGGCGCTTCCGCGGAGAGGCGCGTGCAGGCTATCCGGCACGGCGGTACGTGTTCCAAGAAAGCAACTTACCGGCCGGGCATGAGGTTCCCGTTACCGGCCGGGCTCGCATTGCCGGCGGGCACGCGGCTCGCGCGCATCCGTCCATGATCATGGCGCGCTGACGGGCCGCTGTCAGGCATTCTCGGTGACCCGATGGCGGCCCGCAGGCCGGGCACCGGCCGGCGGACCGGAACTGGCCGTGCTCAGCAGGATGGAACATGCCCGCCCGCCTTCAGCGCCTGCAGGTCCGCAACCGCGCCGCGAAGGCTGCTGACCTTGATCAGGCGCAACCCGGCCGGGACAGCACCAGCGGTATCCGGGCAGTTGGCAGCGGGAGTCAGGAAGATCGTCGCCCCGGCCGCCCGCGCGCCGGCCATTTTCTGCTGGATTCCGCCGATGGGATCCACCGTGCCGTTCGCCTCGATCTCGCCGGTTCCCGCGATGAACCTTCCGGCGGTGAGGTTCATCGGGGTGAGCTTGTCGATGATTCCGAGCGCGAACATCAGCCCGGCGCTCGGCCCGCCGATGTTGGTGACATTGATCTTCACGGAGAACGGGAACACGAAGCTCTCCTGGACATGCACCCCGATCACGGCCTGGCCCTGCGCCTGTGTGCTCACCAGCCGGAAGCTGTCCTTCTTGCCCTTCCTGATGATGGTGAGGTGCACCGGGGTTCCGGGCCGCCGGGCCTTGATCAGCAAACCCGCGTCTGCCGTGCAGGTCACCGGCCTGCCGTCGACCGCGGAAATGCGGTCACTGGGCCGCAGCACCCGGCGGGCAGGCATCCCTGGCTCGGTTGCCACGATGGTGTCAACGGTCTTGAACTTAATCTTCAGCAGGCACAGCGCGGCCGCTGCGGCGGTCTGCTGGGAGTTCACCATCTCCTCCGTGTCCTGCTTGGTTACCTGCTGCTCGGTCCGGCCAGGCGTGAAGATCTCCTGCTCGGGAACCACGGCCTCGTGCGGGCTCAGCCAGGCCCGTAGCGCGGCGAAGATGTTGAATGAACTGCCCGGCCCGCCGATGAAGGACACCGTCACCATGTTCAGGTGCCCGTCAGTCGGA
The DNA here is from genome assembly GCA_035299845.1 of Streptosporangiaceae bacterium. Lineage (GTDB taxonomy): Bacteria > Actinomycetota > Actinomycetes > Streptosporangiales > Streptosporangiaceae > Palsa-506. Next base: position 7,116 of record DATGVY010000264.1, on the reverse strand, counting down.
TAGGTGCGATGCCCGGTTATCTCGATCATGGGGCGATCACCGGACTTCCCGAGGGTGTTCAGGGTAGGGCCGGGAATCAGCGCCACGTAGGGCACCGGCGCCACGGCCGCGACCACAAGCGCCACCATCACGCCGGCTGCGCAGACGCCCAGCGTCGCCATGCGGCGGGACCACGGGGGGACGCTAGGCACTATTCACCCATTCGCTTCCGCCGTCGCCGAACACCTGGTGCTTCCAGATCGGCACGGCCGCCTTGAGCTCGTCGATCAGGGCCCGGCAGGCAGCAAAAGCCTCGCCGCGGTGCACGCTGGACACCGCCACCACGACCGCGATCTCCCCGATGTCCAGGTCGCCGGTGCGGTGCACCGCGGCGAGCGCGCGGATGTCGAAGCCGGCCGCCACTTTTTCTGCCACCCGGCGCAACTCAGCCCCGGCGGACGGGTGCGCGCTGTAGGAGAGCCGTGCGACCCCCCTTTCATGATCGTGATCCCGCACGACCCCGGTGAACAGGGCAATTCCTCCGGCAGCCGGATCCATGACGGCGCTCAGCACTTCGTCTGCTGATACCGGCCCGTCCCTCAGCTCGGCCAGCCTGATCACGCTCACGGTGCAAAGCTACCCTCCTGGATCACCCGCATGGTCAGGTGGCGCGGCGACGGCGCCTGGCCCGGCGCACTATCGCCGCGGTCCCGATCACGGCGACCGTGGCGCCAGCGGCGGTGATCGTCGCATCCTTCCTGGCCAGGCGGCGGCCTGCGACGACTAGCCGGCCCACCCGCTGCTCGAGCAGGACGCCGAAGGCAGCCGCGTTGTCATACTCCGGCCGCCAGCCAGCGTCCCGCAGCGTCCGGCAGTCGACTACCCACGGATAGACGACAAAATGCAGGTCGGTGACTGGCGCGGGGGTAATTCCGGCCCGGTGCAGCCGCTGTGCCGTGCCGAAGGTCAGCCCGGCAGGCAGCTCGATCCTGCGCAGCCCGGAGAGCTCTTCCACCTGCTCCTGCTCCAGCCAGCCATCGCAGCCGACCGCGAACTCGCCGCTGACCTCGCCTGCCGCGGCGAGCTCGAGCGCGGACACGAGATCGTCGGTATGGCAGAACTGCCAGCGCGGCGCGCAGCCCTTGACAGTCAGCAGTCGCGGCGCCTCGAAGTGCCTGGTCACCATCGTGTCGACGCCCTCGCCGACCAGCGCAGCGGGCCGGACGACCGTGACGGCCATGCCGAGATGGGTCCGCGCCGAGCGGCGCGCAAGCTGCTCTATCTCCAGCAGGTCCCCGACCACGCTGCCGTCGGGGTCTGCACCGAGCGGCGCAGCCTCATCGAGCGGCACCGGGTTGTCCGGCCGTGCGCCGTAGACCATGGCACTGGTGACCAGGACGACCCGGCCGACCCGGCTGGCGGCAGCCGCGGTGAGCACGGTCTGGGCGCCGCGCACGTTGAAGGCCCGCCGCGAGCGGTAGTCGGACTCCGGTGCCAGGTCGAGGTCCGCATGCACCACGACATCGACCCCGCTCAGCCGCCCGGCCAGCGCTGGGTCCCGCACGTCGACCACCCGCCAGTGCACGCCGGTCACGTCGCCCCGGTGGTCGTCGATGGCGACCACCCTGCCGATCCTGGCCGACGACGCCAGCCGTACCGTGAGGGCATGGCCGAGTCCCCGCGCGGCACCGGTGACCGCCACAACCGGCCCGCGGCCGTGCGCGGCCGGCCCGGCTCCCGCGCGGCCGGAGCCCGTCGCCGGAGCCGCGCCGCGGCTCAGCCGTCGGCGAACCTCGCCCTCTCCCTTACTCAACGTGCAACGCTCCCGGATAACGTGGCGGACGTGACTCTTCCATCCTGCCTGAGAGGCAGCCGTGATGACTGATCCTCCCTTCGGCTTCGGCCCGCCCGGCGACCGCGGCGGCCCCGGCGACCCGGGCAGCGGGCCGCCAGAGCCCGCCGGACCACTGGGCGACCCGCAGCAGTTCGCTGACGCCCTGCGGCAGTTTGCCGACCTGATGTCCTGGCAAGGCGGCCCGGTCAACTGGGACCTCGCCAAGAATGTGGCGCGCCAGACGGTCGCGGCCAAGGGCGATCCCAGCGTGCTGGACGTCGAGCGGCAGAAGGTCATCGACGCCATCAGGGTCGCCGACCTCTGGCTCGAGGATGTCACCAGCTTTCCCACCGGAATCCGCGTCGCTGAGGCATGGAGCCGCTCGGAATGGGTGGAGGCCACCCTCCCGGTCTGGTCCAAGCTCTGCGACCCGATCGCCGCCCGGGCGGTCGATGCCATGGGCGGGCTGCTCACCGAGGCGCCAGACGAGCTCGGCGGTGAGCTGCCACCCGAGATGCGCTCGGCGATGTCGGCGATGACCGGCGGCATGGCCGGCCTCGGCGCCCTTGGCGGGCTCGGCGAGATGATGCGCAGGATCGGCGGGATGATGGTCGGCGGCCAGACCGGCGCGGCCATCGGCGCGCTCGCCCGCGAGGTCGTCAGTTCGACCGACGTCGGCCTGCCGCTCGGCCCGGAAGGCACCGCGGCGCTGCTGCCTGCCGGAGTCGCCGCCTTCGGGGAGGGGCTGTCGGTCAATCAGGACGAGGTCCGGCTGTTCCTGGCCATGCGGGAGGCGGCGCACCACCGGCTGTTCGCGCACGTTCCCTGGCTCCGCTCCCGGCTGCTCGGCGCGGTCGAGGACTACGCCAGGGGCATCACGGTCGACACCTCAGCGCTGCGCGAGGCGATGCCCCAGATAGACCCGGCAAACCCGGAAGCCCTGAACGAGGCCCTTGCCGGGGCCGCCCTCTTCCAGCCGGAGGACTCCGAGCAGCAGAAAGCAGCCCTAGCCCGGCTGGAGACCGTGCTTGCCCTGGTCGAGGGCTGGGTCGCGACCGTGGTGGACGCCGTCGCCGTGAACCGCCTGCCGCAGGCCAACGCCCTCGCCGAGGCGATCAGGCGGCGCCGTGCCACCGGCGGCCCGGCGGAGCGGACCTTCGCCACGCTGGTCGGACTCGAACTCAGGCCGCGCAGGCTCAGGGAGGCCGCGGTCATCTGGCGTGGCCTCACCGACGCCCGCGGCAGTCAGGGCAGGGACGCCATCTGGGCGCATCCCGACCTGCTGCCGACCGCCGATGACTTCGATGACCCCGACGGGTTCGTGACCGGCAGGCCCGAACTGGATATCTCGGATCTTGATCCCGGCAAGCCCGGCACATCCGCTGGCGGAGCCGACGGCGCAACCGATGAGACGGCCAGGCCGGATCCGCCGGAAGACGGCGGGCCGCCCGCCGGGTGAGCCGCCCGCCGGGGCTGTACTGCCGAGGGCCAGCGCCGCCCGCTGGGCGTGCCGCCCCCTGTGGCGGACAGCGGCAGGCGCTCCGGCGACAGGCAGGCAGGCCGACGACAGGCAGGCTGGCAGGCACAGGCAGGCCGGCGACAGGCAGGCCGCCGGCGACAGGCAGGCCGGCGACAGGCGGACGCGGCAGCCGGACCCGCTGACGGCAGGCGGCTGTGCTGTCACTGCCAAAGGCCATGCGACGAGCGCAGGGAATCACCGCCCTCCCTGTCATTCACAAGGGAACGAGCGGTCCGCATGATCTTCAAGCGGTCGTCCGCAGGCGGATACTGTCGGCACGACCTGTCACGCTGCACCACGTGAGGCCAGCACTCAAGCCGGGTCTGCTTCTCGTCTGGCGGGACCGCGATACCCTCCAGATCGGCATTGATCCGCGCCGGGCCGTCGCGCTTACCGGGATGAGTGACGCACGCTGGGTGATCAGCTTGCTCGACGGAAGCCGGGACCGCGCCCAGGTAATCGCGGCCGCCGGTGACCGGGGAATCCCGGCGCAGCTGACCGATCGCGTGCTCACCCTGCTCGCAGCGGGCGGGGCGCTTGACGACTTCCCCGCTGGGACGTACCGGGCGCTGCCCCTGCAGCTGCGAGCGCGGCTCGCCCCTGAGCTGGCGACCGCATCCCTTGCGCACGGCGACGGCGACGGCGGTGCGCGTATCCTCGCCCGGCGGCAGGCGGCATGCGTCATCGTTCATGGCAGCGGGCGGCTCGGGGAAGGCATCGCCGACCTCCTTGCCGCCTCCGGGATCGGCCACGTGGGCAGCGCGGACACCGCGAGACGGGAAGCAGCCGGCCCGGGCCGAGACCGAGACGTATCCGGCCCGGCACGAGAAGCAGACGCCCCTGCGCCCGGGCAGGCTGGCAGGCCAGCTAGCCCGGCACGCCGGGGCAGGTCGTCCGGTTCCGCGCGGACGCGGGCGCCGGCCCGTGCAACGCGACCGGACCTTGCCGTGCTGACCGGGACACCCGGCCCGGAATGGGCCGCCGGGCTGATGCGCGACCAGATACCGCACCTTGCCGCTTCGGCTGGCGAGGCCATCGGCGTTGTCGGCCCGCTGGTGACTCCGGCCAGGTCGGCCTGCTTGCGCTGCCTGGACCTTCACCGGACCGACCGGGACCCGGCCTGGCCGCTCATCCTTGCCCAGCTGGCCGGCCGGCAGCCGGACCCGCTGGCCTGCGATGCGCCGCTCGCGGCGGCGGTCGCCGCCCAGGCCGCCGCGCAGGCCATCGCCTTCATCGACCGGCCCGCCGCAGTGGGCGCGGTGCTGAACGGCACCCTGGAGCTCGTGCTGCCGGCCTGGCAGTGGCGCCGCCGGACATGGCAGCCCCATCGCGACTGCAGCTGCGGCAGCGGCCGCCCCCGGACAATGAGATCCTGAGCGACCTGCCCGCGCCGTGCTCGCTCACCAGGGGCACGGCCGCGGAGGTGAGGCGGCCGATGGCACCGGGCACCGACGGTGCGTCAGTCGTCGACGGCCTGGTGGGCGGAGCGTGCGAGGCGGGCACCCCAAAGGCTGTCGGCCGGCTGGAACTCGAGGCTTGGCCGACCGCATGAAACGCCGTGGCAGCGGGATGATTACCGAATCCGTAACCACCGGGAAACCGGGTGGAGGTGAGACTGTGCCGTATTGGCGTGGGCGCCTCCTGCGGGGATGGCTGCGAGCGCCGCCGGTGATGCGCGGGCTGCTGCCCGTGTGCCGGTCTGGGGTCACGGCGGACGTGCTGGCCGGTATCACCCTGGCCGCCGTGAGCATCCCGGTGGCTCTGCGGTACGCGAAGATCGCTGGTATGCCGGTGGTGACCGGCCTGTACACGCTGCTGCTCCCGATGGCCGCATTCGCCATCCTCGGTTCATCGCGGCACCTCGTCGTCGGCGCGGACTCCGCCACCGCGGCCATACTGGCCGCGGCCCTCGCCGGGCTCGCGGTTGCTGGCTCGCCGCAGTACGTTCGGCTGGCCGGGCTCGCGGCCCTGCTCACTGGCGGGCTGCTGCTGCTGGCCCGGCTGGCCCGGCTCGGATTCCTGGCGAATTTCCTGTCGCGTACCGTTCTGGTGGGATTCCTCACCGGCGTCGGTATTCAGGTGGCTGCCAGGCAGCTCCCCGACATGCTCGGGGTGACTGTAGCGGGCACGAGCACCCTGACCAAGCTGCTGGACATTGCGCGCGCGTTCCCGCACGTGCACGGGGCAGATGTGGCGATGTCGGCCGGGGTCATCGTGGTCGTGCTGGCTGCCCGGGGGTCGCCCGCAGGATCCCGGGCCTGCTGATCGCGGTGCGCGAGCAGCTCGACCGCTACGGCATCAGCGCCGCTCTCGGCTCCGGCGCCTACTACGACACCCCCGGCGAGGCCCTCGAGGCCTTCCACGCCGCAGAAGAGGTCACCGGCGAGTAAAACGGCGCACGTAACGGCGGAGGGGCGGCATCACCACAGGTTGTGGTGTGCGGCGATGGGGTCGCCGGCCCATTCGTGCATCTTCTGCAGGTTGTCGCGAGCCGGGTACTTCGCCGCGGCCGGACCGTCGGCGAAGGCGCGCAGCACGTTGGCGGTCACCTGCCGGGTGAATCGCTGCGTGCGGGCGTCGATGCCGAAGCCGACATGGCCGCCGCTGAGGGACCTGACCCAGCGCATTGTTCCGGTGTTGAACACCCCGGCTCCGCCGCGGTGGGTGTAGTAAGCGGAATCGGAGTAACTGCTGACGCCGCGGCAGGTCAGCGGCGAATGAGACATGATCTCGATCGGCCGCTCGACGGGCGAGTCGGGGTTAACCCGGTCGTATTCGATACCGACCAGGCCGCGGAACCTGGTGCCCTCGCGCACGCCGGTGCCCCGGAACAGCCAGGCATCGGGGCTGACCACGACGAAGTCCGCCAGGGTGGGGTTCGACTCGTAGAGGGTTCCGGTGAGCGACGACTCGGGGTCAGGGTGGGGTGGCTCTCGCCAGTCGCTGGTGACCAGCGAGTTGTCCTTCCCGTACATCGGGTCCTGCAGATAGCTCGTCTTGTAGCAGATGATCAGGCGGCGAGCACCAAGTTTCGTGCGGGCTAGCCGGGTGCGCCGGAACATCGCGTTGGCGCCGAGGAAGGCGATGTTGACGCCAGCGTCCCTGGCCGCGGTGACATTCGCCCGCTCGGGCGGCGACCAGTACTCATCGTGGCCGAGTGAGACGAGCGCGCTGGCGCCGACCAGCAGCCGGGGGTACGCAGCCAGGTCCATGGTGGTCTCGTAGGCAAGCGGCAGGCCGAGCCGCTCGGCCAGCTGGATGAGCTTGCGCTCCTGGTTCAGGAACAGGTAGGCGCCATCGAGGTCGTAGGGCCGGTCGAGGCTGACGGCCAGGGACCGGTTGGCGTAGTCAGCCGGGCCGGCCGGGCCGTTGTACAAGTCGTACCCGCCCCACATGTTGTAGGCCTGCCAGGTGGCCACGGAGTTCTTGATGACCACCTTGCCAGCCGTGCTGGCCGAGCGGATGGTCAGCGGGACGAACCGCTGCGCGCCGGAGTCGGCATCCAGCCGGAGCAGGTACGAGCCCTCCGGCCAGTCGTGGGTTATCCGGGGGCTTGCTTTAGCTGCAGGCCGGTCGCGAAGGCCAGCCCGTACAGCACGGCGACGAGGACGAGCAGGAACCGGTACCCGGTGATCAGGGCGATGTACTCGAGCGTGCCGCCGACCATGGCACCCAGCAGGTTCGCGGCGAACGCCGTCCCGGTGGCCTCCACGCCCGAGAACCGCTGCGCGAAAACGAGGTTGGCGAGGAACACCGGCGCGAACGCTAGCGCGCTGCCGGCCAG
>DATGVY010000263.1:0-2117 GCA_035299845.1 Streptosporangiaceae bacterium | reverse complement strand
CGGCCAAATACACATTACGGCCTCAGGAAGCCGACCATGCGCAACCGGCCAAATGCACATCACAGCCTCAGGGAAGCAACCATGCGCAACCGGCCAAATTCACACCACGCCCTCAGGGAACCAACCATGCGCAACCGGCCCAATTCACATCGCGGCCTCAGGAAACCGACCATGAGCAACCAGTCAATGCACTTCGCGGCGGAGAGAGGCTGATCATGGACGACCCCTTCGTGATCGCCGGGGAGGCGATGGGCTCCCGCCTCATCATGGGCACCGGCGGCGCACCGAGCCTGGACGTGCTGGACCGGGCGCTGGCCGCCGCCGGCACCGAGCTGACCACGGTCGCGATGCGGCGGGTCGATCCCGCGGCTGCGGGCTCGGTGCTTGACGTCCTCGCCGCGCGCGGCATCCGCGTGCTGCCGAACACGGCAGGTTGCTTCACGGCCGCCGAGGCGGTGCGCACCGCGCGGCTGGCCAGGGAGGCGCTGGGCACGGACTGGGTGAAACTCGAGGTCATCGCCGACGAGCGCACCCTGCTGCCCGATCCTGTCGAGCTTCTCGATGCGGCTGATCTGCTGGTCGCTGACGGGTTCACCGTGCTGCCCTACACGAGCGATGACCCGGTTCTCGCGCGGCGGCTTGAGCAGGCCGGGTGCGCTGCGGTGATGCCGCTCGGCGCGCCGATCGGCTCCGGGCTCGGGATCAGGAACCCGCACAACATCGAGCTGATCGTTGAGGCGGCCACGGTTCCCGTGGTGCTGGACGCCGGCATCGGGACGGCCAGTGACGCCACGATCGCGATGGAGCTCGGCTGTGACGGGGTGCTGCTGGCGACATCGGTCACGAGGGCACGTGATCCCGAGCTGATGGCCGAGGCGATGCGGGCAGCGGTCACCGCCGGGCGGCTCGCCTTCCTGGCCGGCCGGGTGCCGCGGCGACGCTACGCGACCGCGTCATCACCGCCGCTCGCAGGCTGAGTCAGCAGCGCCGTTACCTGGGCGGGGACGAGACGGCACCAATACACTCGTGCTGATGGATACGACCCTGGCGCGCCTGCAAGTCGGGCAGCTGCTCGACGGAAGATACCGGGTGGGTGCCCGGATCGCGCGCGGCGGGATGGCCACCGTCTACCTCGGCTCCGACACGCGCCTTGAGCGCACTGTGGCGCTGAAGATCGCTCACCCCGAGCTGGCCAATGACGCCGACTTCGTCCGGCGGTTCATCGACGAGGCCAGGTCCGTGGCCAGGCTGTCCAGCCCGAACGTGGTCGCCGTATACGACCAGGGCGCTGACGGCGACATCCTCTTCCTCGCGATGGAGTACGTGCCTGGCCGGACGCTGCGCGAGTTGCTGACGGAGCGCGGCAGGCTCGGCCCGCGGGAGGCGCTTGACATCATCGAGGGAGTCCTCACCGGGCTGTCAGCGGCACATGCGTCCGGCATCATCCACCGTGATGTCAAGCCGGAGAACGTCCTGCTCACCGCCGGACATGCGGTCAAGGTCGCGGATTTCGGGCTGGCCAGGGCCGCGGCCAAGGCGGGCCGCACCCAGACCGGCATGATCATCGGAACCGCCGCCTACCTCGCGCCCGAGCAGGTGTCGCACCGCATCTCCGATGCGCGTACCGACGTCTACGCGTCCGGCGTGATGCTGTTCGAGCTGCTCACGGGCGTGCAGCCGCATACAGGCGCGACACCGCTCGCGGTCGCCTACAAGCATGTCAACGAGGTCGTACCGGCACCGTCCGGCATCACGCCAGGGCTGCCACCGGCCCTTGACGCGCTGGTAGCGCTGGCCACCAGCCGCGATCCGGACCTGCGACCCGCCGATGCGGGCCAGTTCCTGCAAGCCATCACGGAAGTGCGTCGCGGGCTGCCGATCGCCGGAGCGCACGCGGCCGTCGGCCAGGACACGAGCCCGGGCGACCGGTATGAGCAGCAGTTCCCGCCCGGACCTGGCCTGCCCGGCCCCGTGCTGTCCGTGCCAGGCGTGCCGGGATCTGCGCTGCAGGGGCTGTCTGGCCAGCACACATCGGGCCCGCAGGCGTCCGGCCAGTACCCATCCGGCCAGCACCCATCCGGCCAGCACCCATCCGGCCAGCACCCATCCGGCCAGCA
>DATGVY010000262.1:0-3081 GCA_035299845.1 Streptosporangiaceae bacterium | reverse complement strand
GATGCCGGGCGGGACCGGAAGTGCCGTCCAAGTGCGCCCGCCGTCACCTGTGGCAGCCACCCGCGGGCACAGCCCCCTGGCACAGAGCACGGCAGCCAGCGCCCACCCCCGCTGGTCGCCCACCCAGGTCAGGTCCATCAGGGAACGAGCCTGCCAGCGCTGGTCCTCTCGGGGAAACCGGCCGCGGGGTCTTGGGTGACGCGGCCGACCTTGATGGCGTCTGCCAGGCGGCCCGGGACGCAGATGGTGCCCGGTGGCCCTCGCTGTCACCCGCCAGCGAGATGGGACCAGCGGTTCGCCACGACCTAGGGACCACCTGGCCGGGTTACGTGAGCATCATGGTGTGGCTGGGGCGGGGTCGTCAACTCGGGGTGGGGCGGGGCGCTGGCGGCGGCGGTAGGAGTCGCCTTCGACGATGAGCTCGTGGCAGGTGGAGGTGAGCCGGTCGATGGCGGACTGGGCCAGGAGCGGGTCGGTCATCAGGGGGAGCCATTCGCTGGCGTCGCGGTTGGACGTGACGACGGTGGAGGCCTTGCGGTGGCGTTCGGTGATGATCTCATAAAAGTCGGTGGTCTGGGCCGGGGTGAGGGGCTGAAGGGCAAAGTCATCGATGATGAGCAGCTCGACGGTGGTCAGGCGGCGGTATTCGTAGTCCAGGGTGTTGTCCAGGCGGGCGGCGGTGAGGCGTTTGAACAGCTTGTCGGCGCGGGCCATGTGGACGGTGCGGCGGCGGCGGACGGCGATGTGGCCCAGGGCGGTGGCCAGGTGGGTCTTGCCGACGCCGACGGGCCCCAGGATCAGGGCGCCGTGGGGGCCGTCGAGGAACCGCAGGGAGACCAGTTCGTTCCAGAGCCGCTGGTCGTAGCGGATGGCGGCGGCGGGGTCCCAGGTTTCGGTGCGCATGGCGGGGTCCAGGCCGGCGTTCCTGGCGCGCAGGGCGATGGACCCGGCTTCGCGGCGGGCGACCTCGTCGGACAGGATGAGCTGGAGGAAGTCGGCGTGGGGCATGTTGTGCTGGCGGGCCAGGGTGAGGCGTTCGGGCAAGGTGGCGGTGAGCTTGCCGAGCTTGAGGGCGCGCAGGGTGGCGGTGAGGTCGGGGCCGATCGGGTCGGTCAGCGATGACATGGCGTGGTCCTTCCGGGTGGCAGGCGATGGGCCGGGCGCGGGCAGGGGCCGGCTGGGCGTCGGTCCCTGCCCGCGGCAGGGTGTCAGGGCTGGCTGCCGCCGCTGGTCCGGGCGGTGGCCCTGGCTGTGGCCGGCTGGGTAGCGGCCGGGGTGGCGGGGCCGGGGGGTGCGCCGCCGCCGGGGTCGCCGGCGGCGGGCTGGGCCGCGAGGCGGCGCTGGTGGTCGCGTTCGAGGTCGAGTTGCTGTTCGGCGTGCCCGGCGCGGGCGCGCCAGGTGTCGGCCAGGGCCTGGATGGCGTGCAGCTGGGCGGCGCAGGCGGCGGCCTGGGCGTCGCGTTCGCGGGCGGCGTCGGCGCGGACATGGTCGTTTTCGGCGCGGGCGTCGGCTTCGGCTTGCCGGGCCCGGCTGATCTCGGTGTCAGCGTGGTGGCGGTCTTGAGCTGCGGCGGCCAGCGCGGCGTCCCGGGCGGCGTGCGCGGCGGTGGCCTCGTCGCGGGCAGCGGCCAGGGCCTGGCCGGCGTCCCGGCGGATCTCGGTGATCTGGGCGTCTGCCTGGTCGCGGATGGCCTGTGCGCGGGCCTCGGCGGCGTCCGCGTCGGCGCGGGCGGTGTCGGCGGCCTCCAGCGCGGCCTGGGCGTCGTGCCGGGCGGCGTGCATCGCGGCGGTGGCGGCCTGCTCGGCCTGGATGGCTCCGGCGGCCTGGGCGAGGGCGACAGCGGTCTCGGCCTGGGCCTGGCGGCGGGCGGCGTCGGCGGCGGCCAGCGTGGCGGTGACCCGGCCGGGGTCGGCGTCGGCCAGCTGGGCAGCGGCGGCGCCGGCCAGTTCAGCGGCCTGGGTGAGCAGCTGCTGCAGGCCGGCCAGCGGGCCGCCGTACGGGGCGGCCTGCTGCCCGGCAGCGCCGGGGCCGAGGCGATTGTCGTTGTGCCACTTGCGTGAGCACGCCGGGCTGCAGAACAGGCGGGGGGCGCCGCGCCCGGTGGCGGCGGGCAGCCCGGCGCCGCATCCGGGCTGCTTGCAGCGGCGCGTGCCGTCGGTGGCGGGCGGCGCCGCCGCGGCGGGCGGGCCGGGCAGCGGCATCTGGTCAGGGATCTGGCTGGTCATGGCAGAGGCCTTTCTTTTTCTTTTCCGCTCGGGAGAAGAAAAGGGGATGAAAAGAAAACCGGGGGACGGATTGATGAGCCGCGCCCCGCCGCGTCCGGGTGGCATGCTTCCCGGCGGCGGGCAGGGACGGCGGGGCAGGTCAGGACCGGCCGCCGCCGGCGGGGTCGCTGCCGCCGTCGAGGACCTGCAGCCGCACCCCGGTCGCGGTGGCGTACTCGGCCGCATCCCGGGCGAACCGGCCCGGGCCAGGGCTGCCCGCCGCGGCCTTGCCGGCGGCCGGGATGGTCTCGGTGGCGTTCTTGAGCATCGACTCGATCTTGGAGACGTTGATGACGTCGACGTCCAGGGCCCGCGCGCAGGCCGCCTCGGCCGCCTGCGGGCCGTACCGTTTCGCCAGCCCGATCAGCCGGTAAACCGACCGCATCATCATCCACGGCGCGTCGCCGTCCAGCAGCCGCCGCGCGTAGATCCCGGTGGCCGGCCCGTAGCTGGCGGCCTGGGCGACCAGGCGGTCCACGGTCCGGGTGGCGTAGCCTTCCACCCCCGGCGGCATGTCCGCGACATCGGTGGACCGCCCGCCGGGCTGCCGCCGCGGGTGGGTCTTGATCAGCTGGTCCCGCAGGTACACCTTCACCAGGTGCTCATCGGCGCGGGCCATCACCCGCGCTCCCACGTAACGCCACGGCACCGAGTACAGCGCCCGGGCGACCTGGATGTGGTAATCGACGTGGACTTTCACCTGCGCCCAGTACGGCACCTGGTAGCGCCCGGCGGGGGCCGGCAGCAGGCACGGCGCCTCCTGCGCGGCGAACACCACCGCGGGCACCTGCCGGGTGCTGCCGTGCACCCGCGCGTT
>DATGVY010000261.1:0-5929 GCA_035299845.1 Streptosporangiaceae bacterium | reverse complement strand
CGTATCCCCGCCAGTTCTCCGGCGGCCAGCGGCAGCGGGTGGCGATCGCCAGGGCGCTGGCGCTGCGGCCGGACATCCTGGTCGCCGACGAGCCGGTGTCCGCGCTTGACGTCAGCGTGCAGGCGACCATCCTGAACCTGCTGCGGGACCTGCGGGCCGAGCTCGGCCTGACCCTGATGCTCATCTCGCACAACCTGGCGGTGGTCCGGCACCTGTGCGACCGGGTGGCGGTCATGTACCTCGGCCGGATCATCGAGGTCGCGCCCACCGAGACGCTGTTCAGCGACCCGCAGCACCCGTACACCAGGGGCCTGCTCGCGGCGATCCCGAAGATGAGCCCGGCCGGTGACGACGGGGCGCCTGCCATCGCCGGCGACCCGCCGAGCCCGCTGCGGATCCCGGCCGGCTGCCGGTTCCGCACCCGCTGCCCGATCGCGCAAGACGTCTGCGAGCAGCAGGATCCGGCCCTGCTGATCTCCGCGGGCGACTCCCGGCACAGCGCGGCCTGTCATTTTGCCTTCTCGGCCGCGGGCGCGGTGCCCGGCCCGGCGACCGGAGCCGCCGGCTAGGCAGCGGCCCAGGACCACAACTGCCGGCCGGGCAGCGGACACGACCGCGGCCGCCGGCCGTGCGAAGGAGGAATTGCCATCGCCGAGCCAGTCATGATCGCAAGTGAACGCGGAGAGGCCGGCCTCGCCGCCGGGATCGCCCTGCTGCGCGCCGGGGCCAGCGCCATGGACGCCGTGGAGGCGGCCGTCCGGGTGGTGGAGTCCAACGAGGCCGACCATTTCGTCGGCGTCGGCGGGCTGCCGAATCTGCTGGGCGAGGTAGAGCTTGACGCCTCGATCATGGACGGCGCGACCCGCCGCGCGGGCGCGGTCGCCGCGGTCAAGGGCTTCCCGCATCCGATCTCCATCGCCAGGGCAGTCTGCGAGCAGCTCCCTCAGCATCTGCTGCTTGTCGGCGCAGGCGCGGAGCGGTTCGCCGACGAGGTCGGCATCGAGCGCGGCGAGACGCTGACCGAGCAGGCGCTGCAGATGTGGCGCGACGGGCTCAGCCCGGCCGGCCTGGACAGAGCAGCGGGACAGCAGGGGCCGGGCGAGGTGGCCTACCGGCGGCAGGCGCTGGGCCGGCTCAGGGCCATGTCACCGCCCGGCGGCCCGTGGGGCACCGTCAACGTGATCGGCCTTGACTCGGCCGCCCATCTCGCGGTGGGCGTCAGCACCAGCGGCTACCCGTGGAAGTACCCGGGCCGGGTCGGTGACTCGGCGCTGATCGGATCAGGGAACTACTGCGACAGCGCCGTCGGCGGGGCCGCCTGCACCGGCCGCGGCGAGCTCGCCATCCGCGGCAATACCGCGCGGTCGGTGCTGCTCGGCCTGGCGGCCGGAGATGACCCGGTCAAGGCCTGCGCCCAGGCGCTGGAGGAGACGCTGGCGCTGCCCGATGAGTTCCGCGCGCCGCTGCAGGCGCTCTGCCTGACCCCGGATGGCCAGCATGGCGGGGCGTCCACCAGGGCCGGGTCCAGCTACGGGGTCATGACAGCCAGCGATCGTGACTTCCGCCTCGTGGAGAGAAGGCAGGTATGAAGATCTTCCTTTCCAGCGACATGGAGGGAACGGCCGGCATCGTCGACTGGGAGCAGTGCGTCGGCGACGGGCCGCAGGCGGACGCGGGCCGCCGCCTGCTGCTCGACGAGGTCAACGCCGCGATCGAGGGCGCCATGGCCGGCGGCGCCACCGAGATCGTCGTCAATGACTCGCACTACCAGATGCGCAACCTGCCGCCGGGCGGCATCGCCGGCCAGGCGTCCTACATATCCGGCAGCCACAAGCCGCTGTACATGATGCAGGGCCTCGACCCGACCTTCGACGCAGTGCTTTTCGTCTCCTATCACGGCTCGGTCGGCGGCCCGGCCGGGCTGTCGCACACCTACAATCCCCGGGCCGTCGTCGAGGCCAGGATCAACGGCACCGTGACCGGCGAGGCGGGCATCAACGCGCTGGTGGCCGCGCACCACGGCGTCCCCGTCGTGCTGGTGACCGGGGACCGGTGCGCCTGCGAGGAAACCGCCGCGCTGATCCCGGGCGTGCACGCCGCCGTCGTGAAGGAGCACGTGAGCCGGCTGGCTGCCCGTAGCCTGCACCCGTCCCGCGCCTGCGAGCTGATCAGGGAGACCGCGCAGAAAGCCGTGTCGGGCGCGGCCGCGGCCGGCCCGCCGCCGTTCGCGACCCCGGTCAGCATGGACATCTCGGTCCGTAACACCGACATCGCCGAGGCGGCCAGCTGGGTGCGCGGGGTCGAGCGGGCCGGCCCGAGGGAGCTTCGCATCGAAGGCCATGACCTGCTGTCCGTCTACCGGTCGTTCGCCTCGGCGATCCTGCTGACGCGCTCGATCGCGGAGACGATATGACTGCCGGGGAGCCAGCCCAGGGGCCAGGCGCTGGACATCCCCGGGTAGCGGTCGTCACCGGCACGGCCTGATGTCACAGCGGCCCGCCGTCATCCCGCCCCGGCATGGCCCATCCGGGCCGGGGCACCGCGGGCGGCGGCCGCGGCGCGGCTCGCCCGGTTTACGGCGGCCTGGGCCCGGCGCACCGCGGCGGCACTGCCGTCAGCCGCCGCAGCGTCGTCGACGTCGTCTGGAGGGAAGGACGTGACAGCCGAGAAGCGGGCGCGCGAGTCCCGGCCGGCATCGCCGTCCCGGCGCCGGGCTTCACGCCTCGTCGACATCGCCGAGGCCGCGGGCGTGCACGTATCGACGGTGTCCAGGGTGCTCAACGGTGATCCCGCCCAGTCCATAAGGCCCGAGACCTACGAGCGGATCCTGACCGCCGCCCGCCAGCAGGGCTACCGGCCCAATGCCATGGCCCGCGCCCTGAAGCGGTCCCGCGCCGGGGCGCTCACGTTCGTGATCCCGCTGCTGCGTAACCCGATCTGGGTCAAGCTGCAGCGCGGCTCGCTGCAGCGGGCGGCCGAGCGCGGCTACGTCGTCATGATCATGGAGGAGCCGACCGACGATCCGCGGCCGCCGGACGCCTACCGCTACCTGGTGGAGGAGAGCCGCGCCGACGGACTGCTCGTCGCGACGGCGCTGCGGGTTCCTGAGCATGCCGGGGGACTGTCCGCGGTCCCGCACGTCTATGTCAACCGGCGGGGCCCGCACCGGGGAAACGACGTGGTGATGGATGAGGCGGGCGCGGTCAGGCTCTTCCTCGACCATGTCATCGCGCTCGGTCACCGCAGCATCGCGATCATCGACGGCCCGCCCGAGGTCGACACCGTTCACCGCCGGGTGTCCGCCGCCCGCCGGATGTGCGCGGCCCGCGGGGTCCGGCTGACGGTGCGGCACGCCGCGCCCACCGAGGAAGGCGGCTGGCAGGCCACCACCCAGATGCTCAGGAACGACAGCATCCCCACCGCGTGCGGCGTCGGCAGCCTCAATCAGCTGTTCGGGGTCATGGGCGCGCTGCGTGATGCCGGCGTCGCCGTTCCGGCCACCATGTCGCTGGTGAGCTTTGACGAGGACGAGTGCCTGGCCTTCCTCGACGTCCCGGTGACCAGCGTCAGCATGCCGCTTGCCGAACTCGGCAGCGCCGCGGTGGACGCGCTGATCACCCGGGTCGAGGGCCGCTCGGCGGGCGACGTCATGGTCGGCGAGCCGATGAGCCTGATGCTGAGGGAGTCCGTCGCCCGGCCGGGCGCCCGGCCAGCCGCCACCGGCTAGCCGTGCCGCGCCCGGGCGGGTCGGGACCAGGGGAGACCGCCAGCGCGGCGGAGAGGCCGATGCCAGGAATGGTCCTGCGGGAGTATGCTTCCCTCTTATCCGAGGAGGTTGTGTGTCTGTCGCCGTCATCACTCCCAGCGGCGGAGGCGCCGAGGAACCGACCGGGATGGCTGGGGCCGGCCTGCGGCATGGTTGGGGCGTCAGCGCCGAGCGCCAGCAGGCGATCCTCGATACGCTCCGGGACCTGGTCCCCCGGTCCGGCCGCCTGTCGCCGGCCCAGCTGCGGGCCGTCACGGTCACGATCGTCGCCCGCGACGAGCTGTGGGCTGATCTGGTCGTCCACGACCCCGACGTCCGCTGGTACCTGCCGTTGCACCGCTCGGAGACGTGCGACGTCTGGCTGCTGGCCTGGGAACGCGGCCAGGACACCGACTGGCACGACCATGGCGGATCGTCCGGGTCGTTCGCGGTAGCCGAGGGCAGTCTGCTTGAGCAATACCGCGCGCCAAGCGGCCGCAGGCTGTGCCGCCGGCAGCTGGCGATCGGCCAGGCCGTTGCCTTCGGCCCCGGGCACGTCCACGACGTGGCACATGGCGGTGACGGGTCTTCGACCAGCATCCATGCTTACTCGCCGCCGCTGATGATGATGACCTACTACCACTCGACGGCGTACGGCCTGATCGCCAGGGAAACCGTGGCGATCGACGGCCCGGAAGGTGCCAGGGGCCGCGGCGGCCCGGACACGGCGCTCGCCGACGCCACGGCATCCGCGGCCGAGCTCACCACCGACGCGCTGCCGGCCGGCGCGCCCGGCATCGATGAGCTGATCGCCGAGGCTCGCGGTGGTCTCGAGCGGCTGCCGCCGGAGACGGCCCTGGCCGCGCTCACCGACGGGGCGGTGCTCGTCGATATCCGGCCGCTCGAACAGCGGATAGTCGAGGGAGAGGTCCCCGGCGCGATCCTCATCGGCCGCAACGTGCTGGAGTGGCGTCTCGACCCGCGCAGCGACGCGCGGATCCCGGCGCTCGCCCGCGGCGATGCCAGGGTCATCGTGATGTGCTCGGAAGGCTACGCCTCCACGCTCGCGGCAGCCAGCCTCCGGCGCATCGGCCTGCGGTGGGCAACCGACCTGGACGGCGGCTTCCAGGCATGGAAGGCAGCGGGCCTGCCGACCCGCCCGGCGCAGTCGCTGGGCTGAGCCGGCCGGGTCCGCCGTTCCCCGTGGGGTTCGCCGGTCGTGTCCGCAACCGGATCGCGGGGTATCTATCCGCAGAACGACATTTCACGCTGCCCGCGGCGGGCGCGGGCGCCGCGGCCGTCCGCGTGTCGGTGCGGGGTGGCTGGACGCATGTCCGGCAAGATAGGACGAGGCCCCTCCATGTATGAGATGGAGGGGCCTCAGCCCGGCCTTACAGCACCCGCTTGCCGATCGCTCGGCTGCCTTGCACTGACCGGCCAGCCACCGGTCCCGGACACCCGCGTCAAGCGCCGGTTTCCCGGCCCTTCCCGCGTCCCCGGGTTGCCCCGGGCTGGAGTCCGTCTCCGGTAGTGAGAGCAGTTCTACGCCCCCGGGCACGCGCCGCACAAGAGGTTTCGGTCACCGGTTCCAAGATTCTTTGGCCATCCACAATTCATCCACAGAACACGTGCCGTTCTCCCCAGGGAATGGCACTTGTCCACCGGATCGTCCACCGCACGGTCCACAGGCCGGCCCTGCAGGCCCCGGTCACCTGGGCTCCGCATCATCGTCCGTGCCGGTCACACTGCGCGCAGCAGGCGGGCGCGATCGCGCCGCTGCTCCGTGCTGCCGGGCGGCTTCGCCGTGCTGCCGGGCGGCTTCGCCGTGCGGGCGGCCTCGATGGCGGAGCGGATGCTCTTGCCTACCGCCCGCGCTACCGGCGGCGGGAACGCGTTGCCGATCTGGCGGTAGCCCGCCGTCTTGCGCCCGGCGAACCGCCAGCCCGGCGGGAAGCCCTGGATGGCGGCAGCCATCGGCAGCGTGAGCCGGGGCAGGTGATCAAGCGGATGGCCCGCGGTGGGCGGCCCGTCCGCCAGGCCCTTGCCGTCGACTCCCAGCCGGAGCCAGGCCTGCCTGGCGCGGGTCGGGCCGAGGTCAGGGCCGCCATGCTTGCGGGACCCGCCGACGAGGGTCGCGCCGATGCCGTTGGCCTGCTCGGCCCATGCGGCGGCGCCCGGCCAGCC
>DATGVY010000260.1:0-8150 GCA_035299845.1 Streptosporangiaceae bacterium | reverse complement strand
GGAAGGGATAACCGCTGAAAGCATCTAAGCGGGAAGCTCGCCTCAAGATTAGGTCTCCCTCAGGGTTAACCTGGTAAGGCCCCCAGCTAGACGACTGGGTTGATAGGCCAGAGGTGGAAGCACGGCAACGTGTGCAGCTGACTGGTACTAATAGGCCGAGTGGCTTGGCTCCTACTTCAAGATCTTGCTCTGCGTCCACTGTGCGGCTCCCGAGATGCGGTCGGCCCTGCGTGCGCCTGGAGGGGACTCCGGGCGGATGGCAGGAGCCTGACATCTCCATAGAGTCTCGGTGGCCATGGCGAAGGGGAAACACCCGGTCCCATTCCGAACCCGGAAGTTAAGCCCTTCAGCGCCGATGGTACTGCGCGGGTGACTGCGTGGGAGAGTAGGACGCCGCCGGACAATCTTCTGCTGAGGGCCGCTACCGTAAGGTAGCGGCCCTCAGCGCATTTCCGCCGCGGGGCGGCTTTGAGCTGTGGCCTGGGAGGTCGAACGTGGTCGGGAATGGGCGCGGAGCCAGCGGGAGTGGCTCGGGGAAACGCGGTGGCGCGCCCAGGTCCGCGCAACGGTCCGGACCAGCCAGTGCCGGCGCCCGTGGTGCCGGCGCCCGTGGTGCGGGCGGCCGTGGTGCCGACGGCGGTGGTGCCGACGGCCGTGGTGCGAGCGGAACGGGTGCCGGCAGCGGCCGCAGCCCAGGCGGCCGGGGTGCGGGCCGCGGGGGCGACGCCGGGCGCGGGGGGACCGGCCGGCCGGACTCTAGCCCGGGTGGCAGTCCCGCAGGCGCCAGGTACTCCGGCGGCAAGCCCGGCGGGCGGCCCGGTGACGGCCGTGCTGCAGGCCGCGCGGGCCGTGGTGCCGGCGGCGGGCCGGGCGCGGGCGGCGCGGGTCGTGGCGCCGCCGGGGCGGGTCGTGGCGTGGCCGGCAGCGGACGCCCAGGCCAGGGCGGTGGCGGCAGGTCGCCAGGCGGCCGTCCCGCAAGCACGGCGAGCGGACGGCCGCGAAGCCGGGCGAGCAGCAAGGATCCGGGCGAGCGCCCGGCCAGGCGCGGGAGCCCCGCTCAGCCGGAGAGTCAGCTGGAGCGCCAGGACCGGCAGCGCCCGGGCCGGCCGCAGGACCGGCAGCGCCAGGACCGGGAGAGCCTGGACCGGGAGAGCCTGGACCGGGACCGGATGGGCGGGCCCGCGAGACAGCAAGATAGCCGCGGGAATGGGCGTCCGTCCGGCAGTGGGCGAGGCGGTCGGCCCGGTGAGGGTTCCTTCGGCAGGCGCGGACCCGGCGCTCGTGCAGGCAGCGCGCGGGCCGGTGCCGGCCAGGCGGGACGGCACAGCTCCGGCAGGGCCGCTGGCCAGGTACGACCGGGCGCGGCAGCCGCTGATGCGGGGCCGCCTGCTCGCGGGCCGCGGTCGGCCGGCGGCGCGCTGCCTGAGGTGCCCGCGAGCGTCACGGCCGATCAGCTGGATCCGGCAGCCCGCGCCGAGCTGCGGACGCTGCCGGCCGACCTGGCGGACGCGGTAGCCAGGCAGCTGGTCGCAGCGGCGGTCGCCGAGGACCCCGACCGCGGCTACCGCCATGCCCAGGCCGCACGGCGGCTGGCCGCGCGCGTGGGCGTGGTCCGCGAGACGTGCGGTATCGCCGCTTACCGGGCCGGCGCCTGGTCGGACGCGCTGACCGAGCTGAGGGCCGCCCGGCGGCTGACCGGGCGGAGCAGCTACCTGCCGATGATGGCGGACTGCGAGCGGGCGCTCGGCAGGCTGGACCGGGCGCTTGCGCTCGTCACCGGCCCGCAGGCGCGCGGCCTCGACCGGGCCACGGAAATCGAGCTGCGCATCGTCGAGTCCGGCATCCGCCGGGATCAGGGCCTCGCTCAGGCTGGCGTTGTCGCCTTGCAGCTGCCGGAGATCACCGACGGCCGCCCGTACGCCGGATCCGCCAGGCTGTTCTATGCCTACGCCGACGCGCTGCTGGATGCCGGCCGTCGTGAGGAGGCGAGGGACTGGTTCGGCCGGGCTGCCGCCGCGGACTCCCGTGACGAGACCGATGCGGCGGAGCGCTTCGAGGAGCTGGACGATTTTGACTTCGCCGATCTTGAGTACTCCGGTGATCTGGAGGATCCCGGCGACCTGGGGGAGGCAGCTGACCTGGCTGACCCGGCCGATGACCTGGCTGACCCGGCCGGCGGCGGCGATTCAGCCGAGCTGGCGGATGCGGGCGACGTCGCGAGTCCCGGCGGTTGACCCCGCCGCGCCCGGCTTGCCGGGCTTCGCACCGGGGGCTAAGTTTCTCAGGCGATGCCATGACAACCCATGCCGGTTTGACGGCCAGACGCGAGAAATGCCTCCCTGATGACAGTTTCCCTGCGCACGGCCGCCTCGCTGCGCACGGCCGCGGTTGCGGCGGCCACGGCGTTCATCACCCTTGCCCTCCCGGCCTGCGGCAAGACGCTGACGGTTCACGGCCCGAGTGCATCAGCGCGGGCATTAGCACCGGGTTATGCCAGGGTGCTGACGGCCTCGCCGCTCCCGGGAAAGGTGCTTGCCGCCCTCAGGGAACCACCGGGCCGGATGTCCGTCACGCTGATCACGGCACCAGCTGCCATCGAGGCGGCGCTGCCGAATGCGGTGGCCGCGCGCCATGCTGCTGAGCGGTCAGCCCTCCTGCAGCTTGTCCGGCCGCATTCGGCGATCATCGGAGCCAGTCTTGCCAGCGTGACCCGTGGCCTGCCTGCCCCATACAAGAGGGCGAGGACCCTGGTATGGCTGGTGGCCGTCGACCCGTACGGCGGGGTCCCGGCAACGAGCCTGGCCGCTTGCACCAGCGGGCCCGCATACCGCTACGACATAGTCGACGTGATCGGCGCGACCTCGGGCCGGTGGATCACCGACATCAGCGGGGGGAAGCTGCCGTCGTTCCGGCACCTGGGCCCGGCGCCGGCCAGGCATCATCCCATCGGGCCGGCTGGACGCCGGTCCTGCCGTCGGCACCAGCCGTAGTCCTGGCACCGGCTGTAGTCCTGGCACCGGCCGTAGTCCTGGCAGCCCGGGATCAGGACGCGCCCTGGTTATCGAGCCACCGGGCGATGCCGGCCACGTTGGCCGCCGTACTGCTGATCCGGTCGAACTTGGCGGCGAGCGCCGGGTCGGCTCCATCGGCCAGCACGGCGTACCGTGCCCTGGTCCGCTCGGCCACCATGGCAGCAGCGTGGTCGAGGCCCAGGCCGGCGCCGCGGGCCCGGCGGGTCTCAGCCACCCACAGCCTGATCTCCTCGGCGGACCGTGCGAGCGTCTCCTCCACCGCATCAACCGGCCCGTAGTGGCTGAACAGCAGGCGCGCGGGCCGTAGCGCAGCGAACGTGCGCAGCGACTCAAGCGCGGTGGCCAGGTCGAAGTCCGGCGGCGGAGTGGCGGGCCGCATGTCCCCGGTTTCCTGGATGTAGACGCCTGCTGCATCACCCACGTACAGATCGCCGCTCACCGAATCGATGAGCCCGATGTGGTGCTTGGCGTGGCCGGGAGCGTAGTGACTGTCGAGCCGCCTGCCGCCGCCGAGGTCGACGGTCCCTGAGCCGTCGACGGCCCGGATCCGGCCGGCCGGGGTCGGCGACAGCACGCCGAACAGCTCGTCGAGCTCGTCGCCGTAAACCATCCGGGCACTGGCCATCAGCCGAGACGGGTCGGCCAGGTGCCGTGCGCCCCGCTCATGCACCACGATCTCCGCCCGCGGGTACATCGCCGCGATGTCACCCACGCCGCCAGCATGATCCAGGTGAATGTGCGTGACCACGACCGTGGCCAGGTCCGGCCTGCCGATGCCGAGCCCCGCCAGGGCGCTGCTGACCACGGGCGCCGACGGGGCCGTCCCCGTCTCGACCAGGCAGGGCCGGTCCCCGCGGATGAGGTAGCCGGCGGTTATCCCGTCATACCCGGCCATCAGGGTGTCGATCTGGTACACGTCATGGCCAAGGCCGGTCACGGTGGCAGTCACGTCAGGATCCGGCGCAGCGTCAGGCACGCTCCGATTCTCTCAGACGACCGTCTTTGGCCTCTCTCATGGCCGCAGGGCATCTAACCTGAACGGGCGGCGGATTGCGTGCCCGGACCCGGGACCTATCTCAGCAAGGACTTCGTTGTGTTGCTCAAGGACGATGCGCGGCGGGCGCGCCGGGTATTCCGGCCACGTCGGACAGGCCGGGCGGGAGACGGGCGTGAGTGATATCAGCGTGCGGCCGGCCGCAGGCGCGCCGCGTGGCGACGCCGCGGCCGGGAGCGCCAGCCGCCGCCTGATCCCGCGTACCCCGCCCGGCATCATCATCACGGCGGCGACCGCGTTCGGGCTGGGGCTCCGGCTGTACCAGCTGGCGCGCCCGGGTCATCTGCTCGGGGCCACCGAGTATGACGACGGCGCGGACTTCGGCAGCGCGCTCCGGCTGGTCAGCGGCGCCATCCCGTACCGCGACTTCGTCACCGTCCAGCCGCCGGGCATGACCGTGCTGATGATCCCGGCAGCGCTGCTATCGAAGCTGACCGGCACCGCCTGGGCGATGGCCGCCGCGCGGATCCTGACCGTCCTGGCGAGCGCGGCGGGCGTGGCGCTCGGCGGGCTGCTCGTGCGCCATCGCGGCGTGCCCGCCGTCATCGTGACCTGCGGGATCCTGGCTGTCTATCCCGGCAGCGTGCAGTCCGCCCATACCGTGCTGCTGGAGCCCTGGCTGGCGCTCGGCTGCCTGGCCGGAGCCGTTGCCGTGTTCGACGGTGACCAGCTGGCCGATGGCCGAAGGCTTGCCTGGGGCGGCGCGGCGCTCGGCTTTGCCGGGGCGATCAAGGTGTGGGCGATCATCCCGGTGGCTGTCATACTCGCGCTGAGCCTGCCCAGGCCGAGGCGGGCAGCCCGGTTCCTGGCCGGCGTGGCAGCCGGATTCGCCGTGCCTGTGCTGCCGTTCGCGGTCGCGTCGCCCAGGGGTATCTACGACGGCGTCATCGTCGCGCAGCTGACCAGGACCGACTTGCGCATACCGCTGTCGTTCCGGATCCAGGAGATGACCGGACTGACCGCCGCGATTCCGTCCGGTGCCGTGCTCGCTGTGGCAGCGGTGCTGGCCGTGGCACTGATCGTCGGCGCGTTCGCCGGTGCCTGGCTGCTCACCCGGCGCCCGCCGCCGGTACTCGACTGGTTCGCGGTCGCGACGGCAGCCCTGGTGGTCGCGGCGTTCCTGCTGCCGGACGACTTCTATTACCACTACAGCGGGTTCCTGGCGCCGTTCCTCGCGCTGTCGGTGGCGTTGCCGGCCAGCCGCCTGCTCCGCGGCGGGCGCCTGGCCCGGTTCTCGCGGCCCGCGACGGCCCTGGCCGGGCTTGTGCTCATCGCGCTGCCGCTGGCCCTTCCCGGCGCCGAGAACGCGCCGACGCCTGTCTACCCGACGGCCGCGGTCGGGGCGGTCATCCCGCCCGGGGCATGCGTGCTCACCGACCAGGCATCGCTGCTCATCGCTATCGACCGGTTCAGCTCTGACGTGCCGGGCTGCCCGCTGATGGTGGACGCTACCGGGACCGACTTTGTCCTCGGCCACGGCCGGAACGGGCTGACGGCGGGCAGCGTTCCCGCGGTGGCGGCGGTCTGGCGGCAGGCGCTCGGAAAGGCCGAGTACGTGTGGCTGACGCCGTACAACGCCGTCCGGGTCGGCTGGACGCCCGCGCTTCAGGCGTACTTCCAGAGCCAGTTCGTGCCGGTCAACGGCCCCTGGGCGCCGCTCATCCTGTATGTGCGCGGGCGGCTGCACCACGCCTGACCTGGCTTAGCACGGGCTGGCGGCCTGCTGCCGCCAGGATTCAGCCCTGAGCGAACGTCCGGATCACCAGCCCGGTACGCGGCTTAGGCCCGAAGGACGTCGACTTGCGCGGTACTCGCTCGCCGTTGGCGGCAACCGCGTAGACGTCCGCGGCCGACAGCGCGGTACAGATCACCGCGGTCCCGCCCGGCGCCTGATCGGCCGCGCGGACGGCCAGCGCCGCGTCATGGTGCACTATCCGCACGCTGCGCTCGTCGTCGCGGACACCCCAGACCCGTGTCATCAGCAGTTCCTGCAGGACCGATGCCGCAAGCCCGCGCCACCTGGGCGAGCGGCCCGGCGGCATGGCGGCATCCAGCTGGACTGGGTCGGGCTCGCTGAGCAGGTGCGCCTCGCCGCCGCCGGCCACCAGGAATGCCACGCCGCCGTTCCTGGCGGCCTGCGAAAGCGCGCCGAGTGCCGCGGGCATGTCCTGCGTGCCGCCGGGCAACGGCCGGACGCAGAACGCGGCCTTCGCGAGCCCCACCGCGGTAGCCGGCGCCAGCCCCGGGATGACCCGGTGGATCGCGCCGATCCGCGGCGGGTACGCGGCCGAGTCGACCAGCAGGGCCAGGCCGTAGTCCCACGGTCCGCCGCGCCCGGCACGGGCCCGCCGCCGTTCCTGGAGCTGCCGGTAGGCCGCGTAGCGATGGTGGCCGTCGGCGATCAGCGCCTGCCTGGGCGCCAGGTCGGCAGCCACCGCTGCGATTTCCGCCGGGCCGGTCACCGCCCAGAGCCGGTGTCGTACGGCATCCTCCGTCAGGGCCTCGACCAGCGGCTCCCTGCCGGTCGCGACATCCTCCGCCAGGCGCGTCGCCGCGCCTGGCCGGCTGCCGTCGTAGAGCAGGAAGATGGGCTCAAGGTTGGCCTGGGTCGCCTCCATCAGCTGCCGTCGCCCGGTCACCGGGCCGGGGACCACGTCTTCATGTGGCAGCACCGTCCCCGCCTCGGGCGGGATAAGCCGCAACGCGCCGATCAGCCCGCGCTGCAGCGCGCCGGACCGGCCAGGCAGCGCCTGCTCATAGACGTACAGCCCGGGGACCTGGTCCGGCACCAGGATGCGCTCGTCCTGCCACTGGCGCAGCGTGCGGGCCGCGTCCTGGTAGTTCTCACCGGGCGGCCCTGCCGCACTGCGCGGCAGGATCAGGCGGACCACATTGTGCGGATCCGCGGCGATCAACTGGTCCTCGATGTCGTGCGCAATGACGTCGTACGGTGGTGAAGTGACCTCGGCGAGACCGCTCACCCGGCCCGGGGCGTACCTGACTCCGCGAAAGGGCGCCATTGTGAGGCCGGGACGCCCAGGTCCCTGCGGCACCCGCGCCTCAGCTGGCTCGTGGCCGGACGGAAGGATCTGCACATATGTCAGAAGGACCGCGCGGCGGCAAGGATTCCCGGCTGGACAAAGATCCGCTCGCCCAGGCCCGCGATGAGCCTGCTGACCAGGGCGGAGGCAGGGGGCGCGGCGACCGGGTGGCCGGCGACCGGGTGGCCGGCGACGGGGCATCGGCCGAGCGGGCGGCGGCCCCGGCCGGGCCGGCTCCGGGCGGGACTGACGGGCCGGCTCCGGGCGGGACTGACACCTACGCCCTGTACCGGCGTGGCCTCGATCTCCTCGGCCGGGGCAGCGCGGCCGCGGCCGCGCAGCTGCTGGAGCGGGCCGCCGCCGCCGAGCCGCGTTCCCGCAGCGTCCTCGAGGCGCTGGCGCGGGCACAGTTCGACGCGGGCAGGTACACGGCCTCCGCCGGGAGCTTCCGGCAGATCGTGGCGGCCAGTCCCAGCGACGACTACGCGCAGTTCGGCCTGGGCCTCGCGCTGGCCAGGGCGGGAGACCCGCGGTCCGCGGCCGAGCATCTCGCCCTGGCCGCCGCGATGCGGCCGGACCTGCGGCACTACACCGACGCTCTCCGCGACGTCCGCGCCACCCTGCGCTTCCGGTCACGCGGCGACGGGCAGATCTGATGAGACATAACGGGGACGCCGGGGGAACTGGCCTGGCAGCGCCCGGCGCCGCCGGGCGGGCCGCCACCGTGCCTGCGCCGCTGGCCCCGCGCGGCAGCGCGGGCCCGCTCAGCGCGGCCTACGACGTGGCCCTGCTCGACCTCGACGGCGTCGTCTACACCGGCAGCGCGGCAGTTCCCCGGGCACCGGAAGCACTGCGGGAGGCGGCGTCCCGCGGCATGCGGCATGCCTTCGTCACCAACAACGCCTCCCGCACTCCGGCGGCGATCGCGGCGCAACTCAGCCGCCTCGGGGTGCCCGCGGCGGCCAGCGACGTGGTGACCTCGGGACACGCCGCGGCGCGGCTGCTGGCCCGGCGGCTGCCGCC
>DATGVY010000259.1:0-3979 GCA_035299845.1 Streptosporangiaceae bacterium | reverse complement strand
TATTGCACTCGGCCGCGTCGTGGCCGAGCCCGACGTTGAGCCCGGCGCCCAGCATCTCCGGCAGCCGCGCGATCCCGTTGCCGAGCTTGGCGTTCGATGACGGGTTGTGGGAGATCTGCGTGCCGGTCTCCCGCATCAGGGCGATCTCGGTGTCCGAGAGCCAGACGCAGTGGGCGGCGATGCAGTTGCGGCCGAGGATGCCCGCGTCGTAGGCGACCTCGGTGGGGCGGCGGCCGAACCGCTGCTTTGAGTTCTCTACCTCGGTCAGCGACTCATTCAGGTGGATGTGGATGCCGGTGCCGAGTTCGTCCGCGAGCAGGCGGGCGTCCCTGAGCAGTTCCTCGGACGCCAGCGGGAGCCACTCGATCCCGATGTAGATCTCGATGCGCCCGTCGGCCGCCCCGTGCTTGGCCTGGAACGCCTCCTTGTTGTCCTCCAGGGTGTCCAGGTTGTGCTGGGCGTCGGCCACGTCGTTGGACAGGATCGCCCGGATGCCGATCTCCTCGGCCGCGTCGGCCAGCGCGGCCAGTTGCCGGTACATGTCGTTGACGGTGGTGACGCCGCACTTGATGGACTCGCTGTAGCTGGCCAGCGCGGCCCAGTACGCCGCCTCGTAGTCGAGCGCCCGGATGATCGGGTACCAGCAGGTCTCCAGGTACTCCCAGAGCGGCAGGTGGTCGCTCCATCCCTTACCCAGGGCCGTGTGGTAGTGCAGGTCGACCAGGCCGGGCAGGACGGCCTTGCCGGTGGCATCGATCACGCGGGCACCTTCGGCCGGATGGCGGGCCAGCACCTCGGCGGTCTCGCCGACATCGACGATACGGTCGCCCTCGAGCACGACCGCCCCGCCGAACAGGACGTCGTCGGTGTCGTTCATGGTCACGACGGAACCGTTGGTGATGATGATGCGGTCGGTCATCACTATGCCTCCGGTTAGGCGAGATCGAGAATCTGCCGGCCCAGCACGCCGCGCTGGCGGAGCGCGTCGAGCGCGCCCTGCACCCCATGCAGCGGGAAGCGGCCCGCGATGGGCACCGTCATCGCGCTACTAGCCGCCAGGCCGATGGCGTCCACCAGGTCCTGCCTGGTCGCGGCGACCGTCGCCACCAACGAGGTCTCGGAAAGGATGAACTCGATGGGATGCACATTAAGGGGCTGGTCGGTGTATCCCGTGGACACGAACCGCCCGCCCTTGGCCAGGCACCTGACCCCGGCGGTCATCGACCCGGTGGTTCCTACCAGCTCGAAGAAGACATCGGCGCCGCGGCCGCCGGTAAGCTCCCGGACGGCGGACGGCAGTTTCTCGTAGTCATCGGGTGCCGCGACGACGACACCGTCGGTGGCGCCGTGCTCCAGCGCGAACTGCCGCTTCTGCTCGGAATCGGCCACCGCGATCACCCGCGCCCCGGCATGGCGGGCCGCCTGGGTGACCAGGATCCCGACGCCGCCTATGCCGTCCACCACCGCCGTCTGGCCCAGCCGCAGCCCGGACAGCTTCGCTGCGTGCACCGCCGTCATCCCGGCGCAGGTGAGCACGGCGGCGGTCGCGAAGTCCACCGTGTCGGGAACAGGCACCAGATTGCGCTCCGGGACGGCCACGTACTCCGCGTCCCCGCCGTCCATGTTGAAGCCGAGCTGCCCGGGCTCGGTGTCGCAGATGTTCGGCCGGCCGGCCAGGCACTGTTCGCACCAGCCGCAGAAAAGCTTGTTGTACACGGCTACCCGGTCGCCCGCGCGCAGCCTGGCGCCCTCGCCGGCCTCCGCCACGACACCCGCCGCCTCGTGCCCGATCGTCATCGGATAGGGATCGGGCTTGATCATGCCGTCGAGGATGTGCAGGTCCGTGCCGCAGACCCCGGCGGCATGCACCCGGACCAGGACCTCACCCGGGCCGGGGGCCGGAGCCGGGAGATCGGCCAGGCGCAGGCTCAGGTCCTCGAAGATTCGGGCAGCTCGCATTATCGGCCAGGCTCCTTCCCGGTCAGCACGCCATCGCCAGCAGGTTCGCCATCGGTCAGCCCGCCATCGCCGGCAGGTTCGCCATCGGTCAGCCCGCCATCGGCATCAGGCCCGCCATGGCCGGTCGGCACGTCGTAGGCCATGTCCCAGAACTGCACTTCGTAGCGGGTGGAGATATCGAAGATCCACGCGAGGCGGGCCATGGCGGCCGCGTCGCCCGGGTCGGCCAGCCGGTCAAGGAGCCCGGTGGTCTCGGCCACGAGCGCCGAATAGCTGTCGTTCCCGAACATCGACACCCAGTCGGCATACACCGGCTCGGCGGGAAGCGCGGCCGCCAGCGGCGCGGCGAGTTCCCCATAACTCCACTGGCACGGCAGCACGGCGGCCAGCCCTTCCGCGCAGCTGCCCTGGGCCGACGTATAGAGAAGGTGCCGCGTGTAGCCATAGGTGACCGGGAGCATCGCGGTCATGGCGCCCGCGGTGCCCGGCGATCCGCCGACCCGGTGCAGGAAGTCGACGTTCGAGGGGATCTCGATTCCGACGATCTGCCGCAGGAACCGGCTGAGGACATCGGCGGCGTCGTAGTCGGGCGACTTCCCGATGATCAGGCCGATGGCCCGGGCGTAATCCTCCAGGTACAGGATGTTCTGCTCGAAGTAGCGGCGGAAGGTCTCATACGGCAGGGTACCCGCGCCGATCTGCCGCACTATCGGATGACTGGTCGCCGCGGCCCAGGCTGACTTCCCCCGCTCCCGCAGGCCAAGAGACACACGTGAACCCGGCATCTCCGACATAATGTGCAGCACATCAGATATCATCCACCGAAGTCAAGCATGATCCACTGCCTTCTCCGGTGCGGAGCCGGTCACCGCGGACGACGCGATCAAGCATGATCCGCTGCTTCTTCCAGCGCTCTGAGCTGGTCGTCGCGGACGCTGCGGATGTGCTCACGCATGTACTGCTCAGCCAGCTGCGGGTCGCGGGCGGCGATGGCCTCGACGATTTTTTCGTGCTCGTTCACCGACGCGTCGATCCGGCCCGGGATCTCCGCGGTGAGCTGGCCGATGCGGGTCAGGTGAGCCCGCAGATTCTCGATCAGGGCCGGGATCCGCTGATTGCGGATCTGGTCGAAGAGGACCGCGTCGAACTCCGATATCAGCGCGGCGAGCTCGCTCCGGTCCTGGCCGCGCTGCAGGCGGCGGCTCTCCCGGGCGATGCGGTCGAGATGGGCACGGTCCGGTTCGGTCATCGATTCGGCCGCCGCCCGTACCGCGGCATTTTCCAGCAGCTCACGCAGCTCATAGATCTCGAGCAGATCCTGCCGTGAGTACCGGGTCACCACGGCGCCCTTGAACGAGGTCGTCTCGACCAGGCCCTCCTGCTCAAGCCGGGTGAGCGCCTCCCGGATGGGAGTCTTGCTCACGCCGAGCCGCTCCGCCAGCGTGGCCTCCCTGAGTGGCTCTCCCGGAGCGAGCCGCAGGTCCACGATCGCGCCCTTGAGTTCCTCGTAGACCCAGTCGGTTACCTTCCGGCGGTCGTGCCGGCCGCTGAAGACCGACTCCAGCCGCGCCCTGCCCCCATCGGCAGCCTGATTGGCCACGCTAAGCCCTCGTCTCTCCCTCGCGCACGCCGACGTGCGCCGGCGCCAATTCTAGATAATCTTCTGTGCGATATGTGATATCTCGATCAGCGGCCTCCGGCATGCCCCGGGGTGACCGCGGCCGACCACGACTGCGCAAAGGCCCGGACGGTCGACATGCGGTCGCGGCCGAGCGGGAAGACATGCACGGAATCGGCCCCGGCGTCGAGCGCGGCCCGGATCTGCGCCGCGGCCCGCGCCTGGTTCCCGGCCAGCGCGACCTTCCGGACGAAGTCATCCGGGAGCGCGCGGGCGGCGGCGGCCGCCTCCTGGAACTCCCCGCCCGCGTAACCGGCCCGCACCGTCTCCACGACCGCCCTGGGCAGCCCGGCCAGGGCGCAGATGTGCGGAGCGGTCTGCGGGAACCAGGCCGCGATCGAC
>DATGVY010000258.1:0-5304 GCA_035299845.1 Streptosporangiaceae bacterium | reverse complement strand
CAGCCCGGTCCTCGCCCGCGCGTCCAGCGACCTGCTGTCGGCAGGCGAACTGTCCGACCGGGACATCGCGGCGGCCGCCGAGGCGGCGCTGCAGGTGGCGGATCCGCCGACCGATATCCGCGCGTCCGCGGCGTACCGGCGGCACCTTGTGCCGGTCTACGTGCGGCGGGTGCTCACCGAACTGCGGTCAGCCGGGATGGCCTCGGCCCCGCCCGACCGAGGGGATCAGCCATGAGGCTGCACGAGGAATTCCAGCTGGGCGAGCCCGTGACGACGGTCTGGAGATTCTTCGAACAACCACGGCTGGTGGCCGGCTGCCTGCCGGGTGTCGAGGCGATAGAGATCATCGATGACGATAACGTCACCGTGCGGGTGACCCAGGGCATCGGGCCGATGACGGCCACCTTCGAGGCCAGGGTCACGGTGCTTGACCGCGTGCCGAACGAGCTCATCCGCTTCCAGGCGATCGGGCGGAGCGTCCGCGGGGCGACCGGGCACGTCCGCACGATGAACGAGGTACGGCTACGCGGCAACGATGAGAGCACCACCGTGATCGTCGCCGGTGACGTCGTGCTGGCCGGCGCACTCGGCAGCGTGGGCCAGAAGATCGTGGCGAGGCAGGCAGCCAGGGCGACGGCAGAATTCGCCGAGAATCTCCGCCGGGCCCTGACCGGCGGGGCCCAGCCCGCGACCGGGACCTCCGGCGCTGGCCAGCGGCGGCCGCTGCCGGTCACCGCGAGCGCCGGCGAGCTCGCCCCCGCCAGCTACGCCGGCCCCGCCCGGCCGGATCCCTGGAGCAGGATCGCGGCCGTCCTCAGTGCCGTTTCGGTGGCAGTCAGCCTGATCGCGCTCGTGCGCTCCCTCCGAGGCCGGCGGTGAACGCGCCTGAACTGCCCCAAGATTTTTTTACGGATCCACTGGGGCTGGCCGAGCCGGCTGTCGTCATCACCGTCGAGGTGAATGGCACTCGCGTGACGCAGCAGGTGCCGGCCCGCCTGCATGCGGCTGACTTCCTGCGGCGTCAGCTCGGCCTGACCGGCACGCACGTCGGCTGCGAGCAGGGCGTGTGTGGCATGTGCACGATCATCGTCGACGGCCAGGCGATCAAGTCGTGCCTGATGTTCGCGCCGCAACTCGACGGCCGCAGCGTGCAGACGGTCGAGTCACTCGCGCACGGCGACTCGCTCAGCCCGCTGCAGGAACTCTTCGCCGGCGAGCATGCGCTGCAGTGCGGCTTCTGCACACCCGGCTTCCTCATGACGGCAACGGCTCTCGCGGGCGCTGGCCGCCAGCTGTCCAGGGACGAGATCCGGGCCGAAATCGCCGGGGTACTGTGCCGCTGCACCGGCTACGAGTCCATCGTCACCGCAGTCGAGCGCTACCTGGGCAGCGCGGCGAACCCGGTGAGTGATGACTGACGTGCTTGTTCGTGACGAGCAGCCGTCGGCCCTCCATGCCCGCCGCGGTCTCGGCGCTGACGCCCCGCGCAAGGAAGACGCCCGGCTCCTCTGCGGTGCCGGGCGGTTCACCGATGATGTC
Organism: Streptosporangiaceae bacterium; assembly: GCA_035299845.1. Lineage (GTDB taxonomy): Bacteria > Actinomycetota > Actinomycetes > Streptosporangiales > Streptosporangiaceae > Palsa-506. The sequence continues at coordinate 3,765 of DATGVY010000258.1, read as the reverse complement.
GAGCCTGCGCACAGCGTGGAGATGGCGATCGGCCGCTGCCCGTACCCGCACGCCCGCATCCGCCGCATCGAGGTAGCCGCAGCGCTGGGGCTTGACGGCGTCCTTGAGATCCTGGTCGGCAGCGACATAGCGATCCGGACCGAGCCGATCGGCATCTTGCGGCCGGTGCCGCACGCGCCGCCCATCCCGCATTTCGCGCTCGCCCAGCAGACTGCCACGTACGAGGGGCAGCCGGTCGTGAGCGTCGTCGCGACGAGCAGGCATGTCGCGGAGGATGCGGTTGAGCTGATCGACATCGACTACGAGCCGCTGCCGCACCTGGCTGACGTCATCTCCGCGATGCAGCCGGGCGCGCCGGTCCTGCATCCGGACGTGCTCGAGTCGAACCTGCTGGTCAGCAACATCGAGGGGACCAGCGAGGCGGAGGCCACGTTCAGCAAGTCCGACGTGGTGGTCGAGGGGCGCTTCGTCATCAGCCGGGTGACGGGCCTGCCGATGGAAACGCGCGCGGTGCTCGCCGAGTGGCAGCCCGGGGCCAGGGAACTGACCGTGCACGTATCGACTCAGGTACCCCACCTGGTGCGAAAGCAGCTCGCGGAATCGCTCCGGCTTGACGAGGGTGCCGTCAGGGTCATCGCAGCCGACGTCGGCGGGGGATTCGGGCTGAAGCTTGGCGTCTATCCGGAGGATGTGCTGGCATCCCTGCACGCCATGTCGCTGCGCCTGCCGGTGAAATGGGTCGAGGACCGCAACGAGCATTTCCGGGCCAGCACGCACGGAAGGGAGTCCATCCACGACTACCGGATCGGCGCGCGATCGGACGGCCGCATCCTCGCCATGTCGGATGTTTACACGAACGACCTTGGCGGCCTGAACTCGCCTTTCGGCTCCTCTCAGCTGTCTAGCGTGGTCTTCACCGGGCCGTACAAGGTGGACTGCGGCTTCGTCGAGCGGCGGGTTGTCCTCACCACCAAGACGCCGATCGGCGCCTATCGCGGCTACGGCCAGCCGGAAGTCAATTTCGCCTATGAGCGGCTGATCGACCGGCTGGCGCGGCGGCTGCGGATGGATCCGGTCGAGCTGCGGGCGCTGAACATGGTGCAGCCCGACGAGTTCCCGTGGGTCAACCCGGTCGGCGCTGTCTACGACAGCGGCGACTACGAGCGCTGCCTGCGAATGGCCGCGAGCGCTGTCGGCTGGGATGCTCATCGCGAGGCGGGCCACGGGCCCTTCGCCGGGGGCCGGTACCGGGGGATCGGCTTCTCCTCCTATGTGGAGCGCACCGGCTATGCGAGCGCGAAGTTCCTGGCCAAGCGGAACTCGCAGTTCGGCGCCCACGAGAGCGTCACCGTGCGGGCCAACAGGAGCGGCGGCATCGACGTCTACACGGCCGTCTCAAGCGTCGGGCAGGGCAGCGAGACCGTCTTCGCCCAGCTGTGCAGCGAGGTCTTCGGCCTCGACTACGACGCCGTGACCGTGCACGCGGGTGACACCGGATCAGCGCCACTGAACACCGGCGCCTTCGCCTCGCGGACCGTGATCGCGGCCGCAGGCGCGCTGCTTGACGCATGCACCCGGCTGCGCGAGAAGACGGTCCGGATCGCGGCCTGGACGCTCGGCGTCCGGGATCCTGGCGAGCTCGAGGTCGCGGGGAACGTCGTCAGGCACCGTGCCGATCCCTCCGTCGCGACGCCGCTAGCGGCGGTGTTCGGCCAGGCAATCCTCGGCCAGGGGCTGCCGCCTGGCGACGGGCCTGGCCTTGACGAGACGGCCTATTTCGAGCCTTCGCATGCCGCGTACTCTTTCGGCACCGCCGCGGCCGTGGTGTCGGTCGACGCGGAGACGGGCGAGTTCACGGTCGAGAAGGTGGTCATGGTGCACGACTGCGGCACGCCGGTGAACCCGACGCTCATCGAGGGCCAGGTCCGGGGCGGGCTGGTGCAGGGGCTTGGCAGCGCACTTGGCGAGGAGCTCCGGTACGACTCCGAGACTGGCCAGCTCGTGAACGGCACCATGATGGACTATTTCGCGCCGTCGGCGTGCGACGTCCCGCCGATCGAGTTGCTGCACACAGCCGTGCCGTCGCCAGTGACGTCGTTCGGAGTCCGCGGTGCCGGGGAGGTCGGTGCGATCCCCGGCGCTGCCGCGGTGGCGAATGCCCTCTGCGATGCGCTGGAGGGCTGCGGCGTCGAGCTGGATCAGCTGCCGTTGACGCCTGAGCTCATCTGGACGGCGCTGCGGTCAGCGAGAGACCGCAAGCAGTCGGTGCGGGATTGACGGGCGCAGCCAGGCGGCATGGGCATCGGGCGGCAAGATGAGGGAGACCAGCTGCGCGGGGACCCGGACGTCAGGACGGCCTGGGCGCTCCGACGCCGCGGCCGATATGGGAGGGCCGGTCCAGAGACGCTTGCGCGGACAGCAGTGCCTCGACTGCCGCCCACCGGTCCGCCGGCATCGCCGTCACTCCGCCGCCCGCTTTCTGGACGTGCACGTAGAGGTGCTCCCCGGTGGCAATCGGCGTCCCATCGGCGCGGCTCAGCAGCGTATGCACCCGTATTCGCCTGGGATCGGCGCTCACCAGGAGGCTCGCGGCCTGGAGAACATCGCCCCGTTTGCTCTCCGCGAGGTAGCGGATATGACTCTCGACGGTATACATCGCCCGTCCTGTGTCCACGCGGTAGGTCTCACTCAGGCCGAGGTCGGCAAGCAGCATCTCGTTGGCCTCGCTCAGCACGATCGCGTAGCCGGCGTCGTGCAGGTGGCCGTTGTAGTCGATCCACTCCTCGCGGACCTCGGTCCGGTACCGGGCATACCGGGCGGCAGGCCAGGCTCGGTCAGGCACGGCGGTGCTTCTCCAGCAGCAACAGCAGGTCGGCGAGGAAGTCATCGCGCTGCCGTTCTAGCTGCGGGACCGTCACATCGCCGATGGACTCCTCGACTCCAGCGACTACGAGGTCGCGCAGCCGGGGGGTGAGCTCGGGGGCGGTGAGCCTGGTCCAGGGCTCAAGCAGGGCCGGACCGAAGTGGTCGAGCATGCGCGACATCCCGCCCTGGCCGCCGGCCAGGTGGAAGGTAAGCATCGGCCCCATCAGTGCCCACCGGAGCCCAGGCCCGTGGGTGATGGAGTCATCGATCTGCTGGACGGTCGCCTGCCCAGTGTCGATCATGTGCAGCGCCTCGCGCCAGAGCGCTTCCTGGAGCCGGTTGCCGACGAAGCCGGGCACCTCCCGGGCCAGCGTCAGGCAGATTTTGCCGGCGTAGGTGTAGAACTTCTCCGCCCACGTTACGGTTTCCGGCTCGGTGTCCCGTCCGCCGACGATCTCGACGAGCGGGATCAGGTACGGAGGGTTGAACGGATGGCCCACGACGAACCGTCCCGGCGCCTTCGTGCAGGCCGCCATGTCGGTCATCCTGAAGCCGGACGTGCTCGACCCGATGACGACATCAGGCCGGGTGACGGCGTCGATCTCGGCGAGCAGCGCAATCTTGGCGTCGAGGCTTTCAGGAGTGGATTCCTGGACGAACTCCGCGCCGGCCGCTGCCTCGGCGAGGCTGCCCGCGAACCGCAGCCGGTCCGGGGACGCGGCCCGGCGCACGCCGAGTCGCTCGAGCACGGGCCAGGTGGCGTCCACGAGTGCGGTCAGCCGCTTCGCCGCACCGGGATCGGGGTCCCACGCCACGACGTCGTACCCCATCCGCAGGAAGTGCGCAGCCCAGCCGGCTCCGATGACGCCGGCTCCGACGATGGCGACGGTCTGGACGTCC
>DATGVY010000257.1:0-3922 GCA_035299845.1 Streptosporangiaceae bacterium | reverse complement strand
TTTCAGGCCGTGAAGACCTGGAAGGCCTCCGCGGATCCCCACTACGCGGCCAAGAAGGGCCGGGTGGACCACTTGTACGCCATCGCTGACGGCGAGGCGGCGGCCGGGCCCGGCGACCCGCAGGTGGTCTTCTGCGTGGACCTATGCCGACACCGCGACTATGCCGAGGGGCTCGGTTGCCGGCTCTCGTTGGCGTGATGACGTCGGCGTTCTTCGTCGTATGACCGGTGCTGGTGTCGGCATAGTCCGGGGCTGAGAGCAGCCTCGGATAAGGGGCACCGTGCTCCCGCGAGGGAGGCGAGTGCGATGGCGAGTACGCGGAGGAAGCCAGGTCAGCTGGGCCCGCAGGTCGAGGGCTACCGGACGTGGCTGACGGATCGGGGTTACACGTCCCTGACGGTCAGGAATATGCTGGCCGACCTGGGCCAGCTCGGGCGGTGGATGTCGCGTGAAGGGCTGGTGCCGGCGAAGCTCGACGAGGACGCGATGGTGGCGTTTCTCGCGGCCCGGCAAGCGGCTGGCCACCGGAGGGTCCTGGGTCCGCGCGCCATGATCCCGCTGCTGAGCTACCTGAGGGAAGCCGGCGTGACCCCGGCAGCGAAGCCGCCGCAGACTCCGTTGGGGGCGCTGCTCGGTGAGTACCGGATGTGGCTAGTCCAGGAACGGGGCCTGGCCGCGGCCACGGTGCTGCGTTATGAGAGCACCGCCCGTCGCTTCCTGCAGCAGCAGGCCATGGCCGGTGGCGTCCTGAAGCCGGCTGGCCTGGCCGGGGCGGACGTCAACGCGTTCCTGCTCCGGGAATGCGCTCGTGTCTCGGCCGGGTCGGCGAAGGGACGGGTCGCTGAGCTCCGCGCGGTCCTGCGTTTCCTTTATTTGCAGGGCTTCACGCCGTTGCGGCTGGGGACGGCCGTGCCCCCAGTGGGTGGCTGGCGGCTGGCCGCGCTGCCGCCCACGATGACGACCGCCGATGTCCAGTTGCTGCTGGACAGTTGCGACCGCAGCACCGACGTCGGCGCCCGCGACTTCGCGATCATGACGCTGGTCGCGCGGCTGGGCCTGCGGTCCATCGAGGTCGCGCGCCTGGAACTGCGGGACGTCGACTGGCGGGCGGGTGAGCTCGTCGTCCGGGGGAAGGCGCGCCGCCAGGACAGGCTCCCGCTGCCCGCCGAAGTCGGCGAGGCCCTGGTCGCCTACCTGGCCTGGGGCCGGACGCCCGCAGGTGCCCGGCGGCTGTTCCTTACCTGCCGGGCTCCGCGCGGGCCGATCCGCGCGGACCTGGTCGGTGACGTCGTCGAACGGGCCTGCCTGCGGGCCGGCCTTCCGTGCGCGGGACCGCACCGGCTGCGGCATGCCCTGGCGGCCGAGCTGCTCCGCCGGGGCGCTGGGCTGGTCGCGATCAGTCAGGTGCTTCGTCACCAGGATCTGGCCACCACCGCCCTGTACGCCAAGGTCGACCTGAACACGCTGCGGCACGTCGCACAGCCCTGGCCAGGGACAGCCCGGTGAGCGCCCTGGAGCAGGCCCTCACCGACTACCTGCACCTGAGGCATTCGCTCGGACACGAACTGGCTGAGGCCGGCTGGCTACTGCCAGGCTTCGTGGCCTGGCTCGACGCCCACGGCTCGCCCACGGTCACGATCGAGGCCGCGCTGGCCTGGGCCCAGCAAGCACCGAAATCACCGGCGGGCCGGGTGACGACCGTCGGGCCACGGCGGATGACAGCCGCCCGCGGCTTCGCCCGCTACCTGTCCGGCATCGACGCCGGTACCGAGGTGCCTCCGCTGGGCCTGATGCCGCGCCGGGCGCCCTGGCGCCGGCCGTTCATCTACTCCGCAGCCGACATCGACGTGCTGCTGGAACTGGCCCGCCGGACGATCGTCTCGCCGCTACGGGCGGCGACCTACCAGACGCTGATCGGGCTGCTCGCGGCGAGCGGGCTGTTCTCTGGGGGTCAGGACCAGTACAAATGGGGCGTCTTCACGGATCATCCTGGTAGAGCCATGATCAACTACTCGCCGTCGCCACGCGAGGTGTTGCACATGTGGCGGGCCTGCGCGGGCCAGGCTTCTGATCAGCAGCGATAACGAGCGCCACACCTGCGAGATGTGTTGCAAAAGCTCTCCGCAGGACGCTACCGCGCCACGTCACGCGACAGGCTGAGGACCCGTGGAGAAGGGCTGCGGATCGGTGAGGCCATCAAGCTCGACCGCGGTGACGTCGACTGGGCTCAGGGGGTGCTGCTGATCCGCGAGTCCAAGTTCGGCAAGTCGCGCCTGGTGCCCCTGCACCCCAGCAGCATGAGCGCGCTCGAGGGCTACGCCCAGCTGCGCGACCAGCTCCAGCCGCGGCCCGCCGAACCGGCCTTCTTCCTGTCCCTCAACCGAAAGCGCCTGCTCTATGCCGTTGTGTCGCAGACATTCCGGCAGCTCATCAACAACGCCGGCATCGGCGCCGGTGCAGTTTCCCCGCCCAGACCGCATGACCTGAGACATACCTTCGCCGTCCGCACCCTGCTCGGCTGGTATCGCGCAGGCGAGGACGTGCAGTCCAAGATTCCGTCGCTGTCGACCTACCTGGGCCACCGCGAACCGGCGTCCACCTACTGGTATCTGTCGGCGGCCCCGGAACTGCTCGCGCTGGCCGCCGCCCGGCAGGACACCGCGTGGTCGGCGGCGCGGCCATGACGCTGATCGCGCCGACGTTGCAGGCGTTCTTCACCGACCGGCTCATCCAGCAGCGTCAGGCCAGCCCGCAGACCATCGCGGCCTACCGCGACGCCTTGCGCCTGCTGCTCACCTTCGTGCGCCAGCGGACCGGGAAGATGCCCGCCCAGCTCGACTGGGACAACCTGGACGCCATCACGATCTCGGCGTTCCTGAACCACCTCGAGGGCGAGCGGCACAACAGCACCAGGACCAGGAACCTGCGCCTGACGGCGATCCGTTCGCTGTTCTCCTACGCCGCCCTGCGCCACCCCGAGCACGCACTGCTCATCCAGCGCGTGCTGGCGATCCCCCCGAAACGGTTCGACAAGCGGATCGTGACATTCCTGACCGCCACCGAAGTCGATGCGCTGCTCGCCGCGCCGGATCAGGCCCGCTGGGAAGGCCGGCGAGACCGGGCCCTGATGTTGCTGGCCATCCAGGCCGGCCTTCGGGTCTCCGAACTCACCAGCCTGAACTGCAGCGACGTCACACTCGGAACTGGCGCCAGCGTCCGCTGCGAAGGCAAAGGCAGAAAGCAGCGAGCCGTCCCTCTTACCAGCCCCGTCGAGACGCTCGTGCGGCTCTGGCTCCGCGAACGAGCCGGACATCCCGACGATCCGCTCTTCCCGACCCGCACCGGGCGGCGGCTCAGCCGCGATGCCGTCGCACTCCGGGTCAGCACGCACGCCGCGACCGCGGCACAGCGATGCCCGTCGCTGCTCAGCAAGCGGATCCACCCACACGTCCTGCGGCACAGCTGCGCCATGTCCCTGCTGCAAGCCGGCGTCGACACTTCCGTGATCGCCCTCTGGCTCGGCCACGCTGGCGTCCGGTCCACAGACGCCTACGTCCACGCCGACATCAGCATCAAGGAAAGAGCCCTCGCACTCACCACCCCCGCGGAAGCCAAGCCCGGCCGTTACCGCCCCACGGACAAGATACTCGCGTTCCTCGAAGGCCTGTAACTATGCCGAGCCACGGCCAGCCAGCCGTCTTGACTGGCAAGACCCCAGAGCTTGCCCCTCGGCATAGTCGCGGTGTCGGCATAGGTCCAGCTATGCGGATGTCCGCATAGCTGGACGAATTCGGGCCGCTGAACCTGCAGCCCCGGCCGGGCAGGCAGTGGGCCCGCCGCGGCGGCACCGCCCGGGACCCGGGCGAGAGGCCACGGCGGCGGCTGCGGGCCACCTACCACCGCACCGGCGGGGTCCGGCACC
>DATGVY010000256.1:0-15786 GCA_035299845.1 Streptosporangiaceae bacterium | reverse complement strand
GCTGGCGCACCGGCTGCGCCGGGGGCCGGACGACGTCAACCTCATCCTCCCGTTTGACGAGGTCGTCGCAGCCCTGGGCAGGCAGGGCGAGCGGTCGCTCGGCCTGCAGACGATCCGGCTGGACACCGTGGTCGGCACGGTCGACTCGCGCCGCGATTTCGACCGCCGGTTCCGGCCCACCTCCGGCCGGGTGCGGGAGCGGTGGGAGCGGCTCGCCCTGGCGCAGCGGCGCGGCGAGCAGATCCCGCCCATCGACGTCTACCGCGTCGGCGACCTGCATTTCGTCATCGATGGCCACCACCGGGTCTCGATCGCGCTGGCCACCGGCCAGCAGGTGATCGACGCGTACGTCACCGAGGTGCTGACCGTCGTGCCCGGCAAGGGCATCCGCGGCCGGCGCGACCTGCTGCTCAAGAGCGACGAGCGCTTGTTCCGCGCGCGGGTGCCGCTGCCCGCCCAGGCGTACGCCAAGATCACCTTCACCGACCCATGGGCGTACACCGAACTCGGCGAGAACGTCGAGGCGTGGGGCTTCCGGTGCATGCAGGACAAGCACCGATATCTGGACCGGAGCGAGATCGCGCAGCATTGGTTCGCCGAGGAGTACCGCCCGGTGGTGCGCATGCTCCGGTCGGCGGAGCTGATCGGCTCCGGCACGGAGGCCGAGGCCTACCTGCGCGTGGCCCGCGAGCGATACCGGCTGATGCGGACGCACGAATGGAACGACGAGGTCATTGAGCGCCTGCGGCGGGAGATCAGGTAGCAGCCGGCCCCGCCGCCGCCGCAGGCTCGGTGCCGAGCGACAGATTCTTGCCGGTTTCCGGATCGAAGACGTGCATCGACCGGACGTCGGCCCACAGTTCTGCTTCCTCTCCCTCGCGGATCCGGGTGGCCGGATCCAGCCGGGCGGTCACCGTCTCATCGCTGGCGCCTGTGTCGGCCTTGCCGGAATCCTGCGCGAGATCCGCGAGCTGGTCGACGCTGCCCGACAGGCCGCTGTCCTGGGTGAAGTACACGAAGACATCCGAGCCCATCGACTCGACCACCTCGATGCTGGCGCGGAACGTGACTCCATGTCCGCGCGCCTCCGGCTGGACCAGCGATGCATCCTCGAAGTCCTCCGGGCGGATGCCCACGATGACCTGGCGTCCCACGTTCGCGCGCTCCAGGGTCTGCCTCAGCTGCGGGGTCAGCGGAAGGGCGCCGAGGGAGGTGCGCAGGCTGCCCTCCTCGAGCGTGCCGGCCATGAAGTTCATCGCGGGCGACCCGATGAAGCCGGCCACGAAGAGATTGACCGGGTTCTCATACAGCTCGTGCGGCGAACCGGCCTGCTGCACGATGCCGCTGCGCATCACCGCCAGCCGGTCGCCCAGGGTCATCGCCTCGGTCTGGTCGTGCGTCACGTACACCATGGTGGTGCCGAGCCGTCGCTGCAGCTTGGACACCTCGGTGCGGGTCTGCACGCGCAGCTTGGCGTCGAGGTTGGAAAGCGGCTCGTCCATCAGGAACGCGGACGGATCGCGGACGATCGCCCGGCCCATCGCGACCCGCTGCCGCTGGCCACCGGACAGGTTGGCGGGCCTGCGGTCGAGGTGCTGGGTCAGGTCCAGGATCCGCGCGGCCTCGTTGACCTTCTCGTCGATGGTGGCCTGCGGGGTCTTCGCCAGCTTGAGCGCGAAGCCCATGTTCTCCCTGACCGTCATGTGCGGGTAGAGCGCGTAGCTCTGGAAGACCATCGCGATGTCACGGTCCTTGGGCGCCTTGTTGTTCACCACCTGGCCGCCGATGCGCAGCTCGCCCTCGGTGATGTCCTCCAGCCCGGCGATCATGTTCAGCGTGGTGGACTTCCCGCAGCCGGATGGTCCGACCAGGATCACGAACTCGCCGTCGGCGATCTCCAGGCTGAACTTGTCGACCGCCAGCGCGCCATCCGGGAAGCGCTTGGTCACCTTGTCCAGAACGATGTCAGCCACTGTTTCTCCTTTTGTCCCGGGTCTTCCCGGCTAGCCCTTGACTGCGCCTGATGTCAGTCCAGCGACGATCCGGCGCTGGAAGAACAACACGAAGATGATGATCGGGATGGTGATGACCACCGCGGCGGCCGCGATCGGACCGGTCGGAACCGTGAACTGCGAGCTGCCGCTGAAGTAGGCCAGCGAGGCCGGCGCTGTCCGGGAGGCGATCGTCGAGGTGAACGAGATCGCGAACAGGAACTCGTTCCAGGCGGCGAGGAAGACAAGGATCGCCGTCGTGACCATGCCCGGCGCAGCCAGCGGGGCGATGACCCTGGTGAACGCCTGGAATGGGGTGGCGCCGTCGACCTTGGCGGCCTTCTCAAGCTCCCACGGGATCTCGCGGAAGAACGCGGACAGCGTGTAGATCCCGAGCGGCAGGCCGAAGGCCACGTAGGGGATGATCAGCCCCGGCCAGGTGTTGAACAGGCCAAGCGCGCGCTCGATGTTGAACATCGGGGTCACCAGCGCGATGGCGGGGAACATCGCGATCAGCAGCGCCATCCCGATGAGCACGCCCTTGCCGGGGAACCGCAGCCGGGCGACCGCGTAGGCCGCCATGGACGCCAGCACGACGGCGATGAGCGTCGCGATGAGGCCGATGCCGATCGAGTTGATCAGCGGCCGGATGAACTGCGAGGTACGCAGGATCCCGGTGTAGTTCCCCCACGTCCATTGCTTGGGAAGGAAGGAGGGGTCGAGGATCGCGGTGGGTGTCTTGAAGGACAGCGAGACCATCCACAGCACCGGGATGAGCGCGAGCGCGATGACGACGAGGTTCGCCGACCCCCAGCCGAATTTCTGCCGGGGCGTCGTGGTGGTGGCAGCCATCAGCGGGTCACCTCTTTCCGATGTCCGTGCCCGGGGCCGCGGTGCCAAAGCCCTTGATGAACAAGAAGGCGATGATCGCCACGCAAACGAAGATCAGGATCGAGATCGTCGACCCGATCCCCAGGTTCAGCGCGTTGAACAGGTTGTGGTAGCCGAGGATCGAGACCGACCCGGTGTGGCTGGCGCCGGCGGTCAGGATGAAGATGTTGTCGAAGATCCGGAACGAGTCCAGCGTCCGGAACAACAACGCGACCAGGATCGCCGGCTTCATCAGCGGCAGCGTGATCCTCGTGAAGCGCTGCCAGCCGGTAGCTCCGTCCACCTTCGCCGCCCGCTGCAGGTCATCGGGCACCAGCGAGAGCCCGGCCAGCAGCAGCAGCCCCATGAACGGCGTGGTCTTCCAGATCTCCGCCAGGATGATCACGGCTAGTGCCTTGTATTCCGAGGTCAGCACCGGGTAGCTGTTGAAGATCGAAGAGAGGTAGCCCTGACCGGGCGTCCAGGCGTACTGCCAGCCGTAGGCGGCGGCCACCGTCACGATCCCATAGGGGACGAGCGCGGCGGTGCGGACCGTGCCCCGGCCGAACAGCGTCCGGTGCATGAGCAGGGCCAGCAGCATGCCGAGCACCAGCGAGATGGCGACCGAGAAGACCGTGATGATCGCGGTCACCTTCAGCGCCTGCCACCAGAAGGGGGAGCTGAGCACCGCGGCGTAGTTGCTGAACCCGATGAACTTGATGTTTTGCGGGAGCTCCAGGTTGTACCGCTCCAGCGACAGCCAAACGGCGTAGCCAACCGGGTACGCGGTGACCGCGATCATGACGATGACCGCCGGGGCGCACAGCAGCCAGCCGAGCCTGCGCTCGGCCCGCGCGCCTTCAGAAAGCTGCCGCTTGCGGCCGGCCGGCACCTGCTCGGTCGCGCCGGCGACCACCTGCACGGGAGTACTCATCGGCCCCTTCCTTCCCTCGCGGCCTGCCGGTCACCTGCTGCGCGGCGGCTCACGGGACCAGGCCCTTCGATTGCAGGGCGTTGTTCAGCTGGCTGATCATCGACTGTTCCGTGCTCGCCGGGGAGATGCCGGACGGCGGCGAGATCAGGTTCGAGATGTCGATGGACACGACCTGGTAGACGGGCGTCTTCGGCCGGACGCTCGCGTGCTCAAGTGCCTGCAGGATGTCGGCGTGGAACGGGTAGTTCTTGAACAGCGCCGGGTTGTTGTAAAGGCTGGTGATCGTCGGCGGGACGCCGCCGACATTGGCGCCGATGATCTGGTTCTGGCTGTCGCGCAGGCACAGCGCGGCCTGGAAGGCGAGCGCCTTATGCTGCGAGTACGCGCTGACCGCGAGGTCAATCCCGCCGATCGTCACCTTGGCCGGCACACCGGGGGTGACCTCCGGGTAGAGCGCCCACTTGAAGGTCTTGAACAGCGTCGGGTTGTCGGCCTTCATGGCCGGATACACGAACGGGTAGTTCAGCTGGAAGGCGGCGGTGTTCGCCTCCATCGCGAGCCGGTTCTGGTTCTCCATCTGCACCGCCAGCGACGGGTCCGCGCCGGGGCCGGTGGCGAGCTGCTTCATGATCGAGAGAGCCTTGATGGCGGGCGTGCCCAGCGTCACCTTGGTCGCGTTCGGGTTCAGGATGGTGCCGCCCGCGCTGGCCACCATCGTGTTGAACCAGACGGTCGTGCCCTCGTACTGGGCGCCCTGGATCTCGATCAGGTGCGGCTTGCCCTCCTTCTTCAGCTGCGCCGCGTCGGCGAGCATCTGGGCCCAGGTCTTCGGCGGATTCGGCACCAGGGCGGAGTTGTACCACAGCAGCTGGGTGTTGCTGTTGTCGGGCACCGCGTAGAGCTTGCCCTTCCAGATCGCCGTCTGCAGGGCGGGCTTGAGCGTGCCGTTCTCCGCCTGCGCCAAGTTCGCGCCTGTCCACGGCTCTGCCCAGCCCGCCTGGGCGAACTCGGCCTCCCAGGTGACGTCCAGGCCCATGATGTCAATCGTCGAATCGTGCGCGGCCAGCCGCCGGACCAGCTGCTGCCGCTGGCCGTCAGAGCCGGTGGGCAGCTGCTGGTAGGAAATGGTGTACTTGCCGCCGCTTTGCTTGTCGCAGTTGTTGATGGCCTGCTGGGTGGCACCGGAACTGTCCGGATAGAGGTAGTAAGTCAGCGTGACCGGGCCGCTGGCCGCACCGGCGGTACCGCACGCAGCCAGCGCCGTCGAGGCCAGCGCGGCAGCCGCCAGGCCGGCTGCCAGGCGCCGCGGCCGAGCGCCCGGCCGCCGGAGGGCCGGCCCAAAGGCGCCCGGCCTCGCGCGGGCACGACGCTCGGATGTGCTCCGTCGGCGACTGCCATTGCTCATCATTCCTCCAGCGCCTAATCGGGCCGGCCAGCCGGCTGCGGGCATGCGCCCGGCAACGGCGGCGGCGAATCCGTGCATACCCCGGCCCGCCTGCGGCTAACGCTGGGCGCGGTCTCGCGCTCGGGGCGGGCCACTACGCAACTCCCTCGACTGGACCGGCGTGGCGTCTGCCTGGCCAGATATCGGATGCCCGCCGGAACGCGTGCGAGCTGAACCGGCCTCGCTCGGCCGACCGGACATTGGCACCAGCCGGACGAGGGTGTGACCTGGCGCTGCCCGGCCCGGCAGCGGCAGGCCTGCCGGAACTCGACCGCTGCACGATCCGCAGCGGAAGCTGCTGGCGAAGCGGCCTGACCCGCGCGCCGTGCAGCAGGGCGCAAAGCCGCCGGGCGCCCTCGGCTCCGCTCTGCTCAAGTGGCTGGCGCACGGTGCTGAGATTGATCAGGGCGGCCGACTCGATGTCATCGAAGCCCACGACGGACAGCCTGCCCGGTACCGGGAAGCCGCACTGCTCCGCGGCGCTGAGCACGCCCATGGCCTGGGTGTCCGAGGCCGCGAAGATCGCGGTCGGCGGGTCGGGCAGCCGGAGCAGCCGCTCGGTTAGCTCAGCCGCCACCGCCGGGCCATGCGGCCCGAGCCGGACGAGCTCGGGGCCGGGCGCCATCCCGGCCGCGGCGAGTTCCCGCCGGTATCCGACCAGCCGACGCCTGGATGAGGCGAAACCGAGTTCGCACGTCGTGCGGCGGGCGGCGATGTCGCCGACGAAGGCGATCCGCCGGTGGCCAAGGCCCAGCAGGTGCGCCGTGGCCAGCCGGCCGCCTGCCACGTCGTCGATGACCGTCTGCGGCACGCCAGCCGCCAGCACGTCCACGGTCACCAGCGGGACGGCGCCGCGCCGGAAGGCGGCGAGATGCTGCCTCGCGAGCTGGACCGACACGACGATGACGCCGTCGGCCCGGTGCCTCGCGGTCAGCGCGGCCAGGTGGTGGTCGCGCTGTTCCGGCGTATCGACGTTGCAGACGATCGTGTCGTAGCGCTGCTCGTCCAGCACCGCCAGCGCGCCCGCCAGCCGGGCCACGGTCGATGGCCTGGTCAGGTGCGGCACCAGGATGGCGACGGTGCGCTGTGTGCCGCGGGACAGCGCCGCCGCCAGGTGGCTCGGCCGGTATCCCAGCCGCTCGATGACCTCAAGGACGTTCTGGCGGGTTGATTCACGTACGTTCACGCCGCCGTTAAGCACGCGGGAGACCGTGCCCACCCCAACGCCCGCGACCGCCGCGACATCCGCGATCGTCGGGCGATCCGGAGTGCGCAACGGGCACCTCCCTGAACGGAATCGCTCAATTTTGGAAACGATTCCAATCTGGATTTTGCTCATTCTCACTCTGCCCTGAGACCGCGTCAAGAGTGCCTTTGCAGGCGTCGTTGCGGAATCCATGGCACGCAATCCGAGCGCGGGACGCATCCATCGGCTTCCCGGCCCCTGCCCCCGCCGTGCCAGGCGGGCCGGTGCTCGCGCGGCGCCTCCCGCCCCGGCCCCTGTGGATGTCGCATTGCAAGGCACCCGCGCCTAGCGATGCGGCATCCATCGGCTTCCCGGCCCCCTGCCGCAGGGTCGCTGGATGCGCAAGCCAGAATGCCCGGCCGCCGCGCGGTATCGTCATCTTGCGGCGCGTGCGGCCCGGCCGCGGCCCGGCCAGAACACGCTGCGGCCCCAGGACACGCTGCGCATCCGGCCGGTACACTGCGCATCCGGCCGGTAGGCTGCGCATCCTCAGGCCGCGCAGCCCGCGGGCCCCGCCAAACGGAGATCCCATGCCCCTTTTCGCTAAGCCGTCCGGCGCTGCCGCCAGCTGGGAACCGCAGGCCGCGGACAGCAGGCTGGCGCAGACCGCCGGCGCCAGCCCTGCCGGGGTGTTTACCTCGGACCTGTCGGTCTCCGAGTACGTGCTGCTCGGGGAGGCTGGCTTCGAGCCGCTTGGCTTCGTCGTCGGATCGTCCATTTACCATGTCGGGCTGCAGGTCGGACGCTGGTCCCAGAACCAGGAACTGCAGGTCCTTACCCAGGCGATGTACAACGCCAGGGAGCTTGCGATGGCCAGGATGCGCGCCGAGGCTGATCACCTGGCCGCCGACGGGATTGTCGGCGTGCAGCTCCGGATGCAGATGTATGCCTGGGGCCAGGACGTCCTTGAGTTTGTCGCCACCGGCACCGCGGTCAAGGCGCTGGCCGGCACCGGCGCGCACCGGGCACCGGACGGCCGGGCATTCACCTCGGACCTGTCCGCCCAGGACTTCTTCCGCCTGCTGGCCGGCGGCGCCGTGCCGGTCGCCTTCGTGCTGGGCACCTGCGTCTACCACATCGCCCACCAGTCGATCATGCAGACCCTGCGGCAGGCCGGCCAGAACCAGGAGATGGTGCAGTTCACCCAGGGCATCTACGAGGCTCGCGAGCTGGCATTGGTCCGGATGCAGACGGAGGCGAGCGAAGCCAGGTCGTCCGGGATCGTCGGGGTCAACATTGCCGTGGCCAACCACGTCTGGGGCGCGCACGCCACCGAGTTCCTGGCCACCGGCACGGCGATCCGGCGCCTAGCGGACGAGCACAAGATGCCGGACACGACGCCGCGGCCGACCTTCACGCTTGGCCTCGACCGCTGACCGCCGGACCCGCCGCCCGTCCATGATCACGGAAACTTTGGCGGGCCCCAGCACCCAAAAGTTTCCGTGATCATGGACTGACCGCGGCCGGGCTAGTCCGAAGTTCCCCTCCGGATGCACTGATATCCCTGTTCACCAGGGGAAACGTGGTGCATCATGACTAGGCGTAGACATGTAGATTCGCGCCTGAAGCTCTATGACCTGGGCCGAACAGGTTGAACGCGGGCGCGATCTGGGCCAGGCCCGGCATGATCACGCCGGCCAGGCCGAGCTGACCGCGCTGCAGTTTCTGGCCGGCTGGTGCGGTGGTAGCCATTAGTTGCCCTTTCCGTGCCGGCGCACGAACTCGAGGAAGGTCTCGTTGAAGGGGGCTGGATGCTCCCACAGGCAGGCATGGCCGCCCGGCGTGGTGGCCCACTCGGAGCCGGGCACAATTTCGTGCAGCCGCCTGGACAGCGACACCGGGATGAGAATGTCTTGCTCCCCGGCCAGCACCAGCGTGGGCGTACTGAGCTGGCTCAGCCGGCTGGTGGTGTCATGGCCGGTGATCACCGCCAGCTGCGCCAGGTAGGCATGGACCGGCTGGTCCAGATAGCGCATGGCGGTCTCGAACTCCGCGGCTTCCGCACCGCGCTGCTCGAAAAACGGCACGGTAAAGGCCCACAGGCTGACGTCCCGCATGATGAAAGGGACGCCGAGTACCGGGGCCATGTCCGCCCACATGCTGAACATCCGCGAGCAGAACGGGCCGGGCGCCGCGTAGGTGCAGCCGAAGGTAACCGACTGCAGGTCGGATCCGTAGGCGAGCGCGTACTCCTGGGCGATCATGCCGCCCATCGAGACGCCCATCAGGTGGAACCCGGATATGCCCAGCTCGTCGACGAGCGCCTTCGCGTCGTCGGCGAGCATCCGGCTGGAGTAAGGCCCGGCGGGCTTCGAGGTCGCGCCGATCCCCCGGTTGTCGAAACGCAGCACCCGGTGCCCGGCAGCCAGCAGGTCGTCCATCTGCAGGACCCAGGTCTCCAGGTCGTCGGCAAGGCCGTTGATGAGGACGATGGTCTCCGCTCCGTCGCCCTCCAGCCGGTAGTTGATCTCGATGTCGTTGACTCTCGCGATCGGCATCAGGTTTCCCTCGCGTTAGGCATGGCTGGACTCACTTCTCCGGCCGCTCCCGCCCCGTGGCCGTTCACGGCGTGGTCTGCGCTGATCTGACGCGGATGCGGGCGTGCAGCGCCCTGAGCATTTTCTCGGTCAGTGAGAAGTGCGCGGCTGCCAGCTGCGCGGCCCGGTCCGGGCTGGCCGCGATGACGGCCTCGGCAAGCGCCGGGTGCTGGCGGACCGCGCGGTGATGGACCTCGGGAGAATACGGCTCGGCGTCGAAGCCGAGGCTGACCTCGCGGCGGATCCGAGCGCTCAGCTCGACCAGGTGCCGGTTATGCGTGGCCGCGGCGATCGCCTGGTGCAGCGCATGATCGGCCAGCCGGGACGCGTCCCTGGTGGATGCCTTCGCGTACGTGTCGACGGCCTTGCGGATGGCCACGATGTCATCGTCATCACGTCGCTCGGCGGCGGTCCGGGCGATCAGTTTCTCGATCAGCTGGCGGAACTCGAGCAGTTCGTTAAGGTCCTGCCAGGCTGGCACCAGCGTCCGGCGGATCATCTCGTCAGAGTCGGGCCTGAGGTCGGCTGCGACGAATGTCCCGCCGCCGCGGCCGCGCCTGGTCCGCACGTAGCCCGACGCCTGCAGCCGCTGGATGGCCTCCCGCACGGTCGTCCGGCTCACCTCCAGCATCGCGGCGAGTTCTCGCTCGGTTGGCAGCCGCTGGCCGGAGACAAACTCGCCGAGCGCGATCGCGGTCACGAAGCGCTCAGCGACCCGTTCGCCCGCGGTGCGCATGGGCATCGGCGTCAGCAGCGCCCCGAAGGGCGCGCTGGCGGGAGGCACGGTCATCTTTCCGCCTCTCTATCGGGAAATTTCGCTGGCCGGCAGGCCGCCGCGGGCGAAGAAACCGGCGACGAACCTGGCCAGCGTCCGCGCCCCGCGCACGATGCTGGCCGGCTCGACCGCTTCGTCGGCCGCATGGATGTTCCGCGCGGCTGGCCCGTAAGCCACGCCCGGCCTGCGGAACTGGTTGAGGCGGGAGGTGATGCACCGGATTGACCGCGCGGTCCGCTGCCCCGGCGTGCTGGCATGCCCTCGATCTCGATTTCCGCCCACAGCAGGCCGACGCCGCCGAGCAGCAAGCCGACACGCGTCCACTGCCGCCCAGGACGGGGCCGCCGTCGCGCTCATCGACCGCTCCTGGTCTAGGGACCTGATCGTGGTCGCGGGACATGTGATCTTGGTCTAGGGGCCTGATCTTTGGACCATATTGATGACTGCTGTACATCGTGTCAAGAGGTGACGGCAGTGGCGGAATGAAACTGCCGCTGCGGCAGGGCGGCGGGAGCCGACCCGCCCGGCCAGCCGCACCAAGTCCAGCCGCCCCAGCCCAGTCCGGCCCCACCCAGTTCAGCAGCCGCCTAGAGCACCGGCCAGGCGTGCACGGGCTCGTTGGAGTGCATGTGCTCGAGGTAGCGCTTCGTCATCTGCCGCAGCGCCTCCGGCCTGGCCAGGCTGCCGGATGCCTCCAGCGCATGCAGCGCTGCTGCCTGCCAGGTGGCGCCGTTCCGGCCGGTCAGGCAGCGCTGCTCGATGATGCCGAGCAGCCGGTCCGCCTGGCCGCTGTCCGCGCCCCACCGGCTCAGCCCCGCCCGGGCGAGCGGCAGCAGCCGCCGCACGGTGAGCTCGGTGACCGGCACCTCGCCGAGACCGGGCCAGTAGAGCCGGGCGTCGATGCCGTTCCTTGCGGCCTCCACCAGGTTGTCGTTGGCGGCAGCGAACGACATCTGGGTCCACACCGGCCGCTCCGCCTCGGCCAGCATCCGGATCAGGCCGTAGTAGAAGGCGGCATTCGCGAACGTGTCAGCGACCGTCGGCCCGGCTGGCAGCACCCGGTTCTCGACCCGCAGGTGCGGCTGGCCCCGCACCACCGCGTACACCGGGCGGTTCCACCGGTAGACGGTGCCATTGTGCAGGGTCAGCTCGGCTAGCTGCGGTGCGCGGCCAGCCGCCAGCACGGTCTCCGGGTCCTCTTCATCGCACAGTGGCAGCAGCGCAGGGAAGTAGCGCAGGTTCTCCTCGAACAAGTCGAAGACCGAGGTGATCCACCGCTCGCCGAACCAGACCCGGGGCCGCACCCCCTGTGCCTTGAGCTCTTCCGGCCGGGTATCGGTCGCCTGCTCGAACAGCGTGATCCGGGTCTCCGCCCACAGCTCCCTGGAGAACAGGAAGGGCGAGTTCGCGCCGAGTGCGACCTGCACCCCGGCCAGTGCCTGGGCCGCGTTCCAGTAGCTGCCGAACGCCTCCGGGCTGACCTGCAGGTGGAACTGGACGCTGGTGCAGGCGGCCTCCGGGGCGATGGTGTCGATATAGGTGTCCAGCCGCTCCTTGCCCTCGATCGAGATGCTCATCTCCTCGCCGCGGGCGGCGAAAATCTGCTCGTTCAGCAGCCGGTACCGCGGGTTCGCCGAGATGGCCTGCTCGTCGACGTCGCTTTCCCGCAGCGTCGGCAGGATGCCGATCATGGCCAGCTTGGTGCCGGATAGCGCGGCCCCCTGCTCAGCGTGATTCAGGCTGGCCCGGACCTGGTCCTCGAGCTCGCCCATGGCCAGGCCGGCCAGCGGCCGCGGCGGCACGTTGATCTCCAGGTTGAACTGGCCGAGCTCGGTGGCCCAGGCCGGATCGGCGATCGCGCCGAGCACGTCGGCGTTCTTCATCGACGGCCAGCCGTCCTCATCCACCAGGTTCAGCTCGATCTCGAGCCCCACCTGCTGCGGCTCGGTCTCGAACCTGGACTCGCGCAGCATCCGCGCCAGCACGTCAAGGCAGTGCCGTACCTTCTCCCGGTAGGCACGCCGGTCTGCCTGGCTGATGACCATTGCCGGGACATCCCTGCCCATCGGAGCCTCCCCGCGGCGTCAAATGGGCCGAAGGCCTTTGGCAGCTAGCCTGGCACGAACGGGGCCGGGTGACCAGGCCGGGCAGTGACCAGGCCGCCGGTGACCAGGCCGGGCGGCCCCTGGCCTGGTCATCGGCGGCGCCCCGGCCGGATCCTGATGCCCGTCAGTGGCAGTGCAGCACCAGGTATTCGAGCAGCCCGCGGAACGCGGTGCCGGTCGCCCCCGACGTGGCCAGCGCCCGCGCCGACTGCTTCAGCTGGGCCTCCGTGGCAGACCCGCTGAGCACCGCCCCGGCCTCGGACTGATAGGCGGCCGCGATCGTGCGGAGATCGGACGCGACGGCCGGCGGCGCCTCGGTCGCCAGGCCGTTGAACTCCGCCACGAACGAGTTCAGGATCGCGGCGGCGGCCGGCCGGTTCGCGGCCAGGTTGCGCAGCTGGGCGGCGGGAACCCTGGGGACGCTCCGCCCGATTTTGGTGAGATCGGTGCAGAAGTGGCCGGTCAGCGAGGCCGTCGACGTGCCGGCCGGTGACGCCGAGCTGCCGCCGCCGGACGAGCCGCCGGACGAGGCCGAGCTGCCCGAGGCGGCCGGCGTTCCGCCGATGGAACCCCCGCCGCAGCCGCTGAGCACGAGGCAGGCGCCCGCGGCGGCGGCGGCAACGATCGCGGAGACCCGCGGAATAGATCTGATGGCGAGCATGTCATGCCTTCCTGGTGGCAGCGAGTGACCAAAGCCAGCTGCCGTCGGCAGCGTGCGGTCAAGATCGATCGGCACCGATCGTGGGCTTGCCGCGTTGCAATGGCGTTACAGCGCCGTTGCGGCAGTCGCCGGGAAAGGGCCAAGTACCCACGCCTGAACGCAGTTCTCGCCGCGGACTGGAGTCAGCGGGCTCGGTCCGTTCAGGCTTAATGCTTGTCCGCTCTGCCGTGCGGGGCCGCCCAGTCAAGCAGCGGGCCGTCCGGGACGATCCTAGACGGGTTCAGGTGCGGGTGCGTCCTAAAGTAATGCTGTTTGATGTGGTCGAACCTGGTCGTCTCGCGGAAGGCCGGCCTGGAGTACAGGTCGCGTGCGTAGCCCCACAGGTTCGGGTAGTCCGACAGCCTGCGCAGGTTCGCCTTGAAGTGCGAGTAGTAGACGGCGTCGAACCTGGCCAGGGTCACCCATAGCCGGACATCCGCCTCGGTGATCGCATCGCCGAGCAGGTACCGGCTGCCTGCCAGCCGGCTCTCAAGATCGTCCAGAGTGGCGAAGATGCGGGTCACCCAGAGGTGGTACTGCTGCTGCGATCCGGCGAAGCCTGCTTGGTACACGCCGTTGTTGACGCTCTCGTAGACGACGGCGTTGATGGCGTCGATCTCGGCGCGCCGGCCGGCCGGGTAGAGGTCGGGCGCGCCGCCGGACCAGGCACCGAACGCGGTGCTCAGGTCGATCGTGATGTCCGGGAAGTTGTTGCTGACGATACGGTGGCTGGCCCGGTCCCAGAGCACCGGCACCGAGATGTGGCCCTGATAGCCGGGCTCGGTCGCCTCGTACGCCTCGCGCAGCAGGGCGAACCCGTTGACCGGGTCGAGCGTGTGCCCGGGTCCCTCGCGGAACGCCCAGCCACGGCCGTCCCTGACCGGATCCACGGCTGACAGCGAGACGACCTGCTCAAGCCCGAGGAGCTTGCGGACGATGGCGGTCCGGTGCGCCCAGGGGCAGGCCCAGGAGATGTACAGGTGGTACCTGCCCGCCTCGGCCGGGTACCCGCTGGAGCCGTCGGCCGTGATCCGCCCGCGGAACGGGTAGGCGGCGCGGACGAACTCAGCCGACTGCCTCTTGCCCGGCGGGCGGAAGTCCCCGTAGTCGCCGTAGGCGCTGAAGTCGACCGGGCTCGCGCCGCCGGCCTGCTGCTCGATCGCTGTCATGCTGCCTCCCTGCCAGGCCGGCCCCAGGGCCGGCGTCAACCTTGCTCGTCCTGCGGGCCGGCCTCAGCCCGGCTCGCCTCCCGGGCCAGCGCTACCGCCTGCTCGACAGGCATCGCCGTGCCCCTTGCCTGCGCCGCGCTGAACCGCTCCTGGCCGAGGGCCAGTTCGGTAGCCGCGACAGCTTCATTGAACCGCACCAGGTCGGGTGCGGGGATGGGCGAGCCGATCGCCGCGCGCAGCGTCTGGGAGGCGCCGAACAGCACCGCGGCCCGCTCGGCGTTCCCCTCGGCCGCATCAACCTTCGCGATCTCCTCTATGCTCTCCGCGACGCAGCGGCGCTCGCCGATGGCCTCGGCAAGCTCGAGGCTGCGCCGGTGGAAGGCGCGGGCAGCGGCGAAGTTCTTGCGGACCAGCGCCACCAGGCCGAGGTTGGTCAGCGCGACAGCCGACAGCCGCCGGTCACCGACCTGCCCGGCGAGGTCGAGCGCCTCGTTGTGCAGTTCGGCGGCGCGGGCGTAATCACCCGCATGGTGAGCGACCATGCCGAGGTTGGTCAGCGCCCCGCCGATCAGCTTCCGGTCGCCGATCCGCCGGGCATTGCCCAGGTGCTCCTCGAAACGCGCCGCAGCCAGGGTGAAATTGCCCTGGTCGAGCGCTACCACGCCGAGATTGCCCAGGATGAGCGTGGCCTTGCGCAGATCGCCGATCTCACGGAACCGGGCCATGCTCTGGCTGTAGTGCTCGGTGGCCCCGGCCAGGTCACCGGCGTGCAGGGCCAGCCTGCCGAGCCCGCTCAGCGATCTGGCCATCTGCTGCACCTCGCCGACGCCGGATGCCAGCTCAAGCGCCTAGCGTGCGCTCGCGCAGCCCGCCCAGGTCCACCGCCAGCCCGCAGTTGTCAACCTCGACTGACCCGAGGATGCGGAACTCCACGCCTCCACCGTCTCATCTGGCAGACTGCGAACCCATCGTAAGCGGGCATTTCGTAGTCTGGCACGGCCATTGGCGCCAGCCGCCAGATAAACACGGCTAGTAGCCTGTCAGCGCTGAATTGCAGGATAGAGGTGCTTGAGCTTGATGCGGGCATCCTCAGTGGTAAAGCGCCAGTCGACGCCACGACCAGAAGCGTTGCGTGCCGCCTGCCACGCCGCGACCTCCCGCTCCAGGGTCGCCCGGTCGGCCAGGCGGCGGTCCAGGCACTGCCCGGCCAGCACGGCAAGCTCGATCTCGGCCATGTTCAGCCAGCTGCCGTGCTTGGGGGTGTAGTGCAGCTCCAGCCGGTCGGCCAGCCGCCTGGCCTCGGCCGGCTCGAACGCCTCGTACAACGACGCGGGGGTGTGGGTGTTGAGGTTGTCTTGCACCAGCACGACCCGCTCGGCGCCGGGGTAGTGGACCTCGAGCAGGTCCTTGACGCAGTGCGCCCAGTCGATGCGGGTGCGCCGGGCGCTGACCATGACGTCGCGCCAGCCGCGCAGCGGCTCGCAGACCACAAACAGGTTGCAGACCCCGCGGCGCTCGTATTCATAATCCTGCCTGGCTGGCCGGCCAGGCGTCACCGGGCGGGGCGGGCTGACCTCGGCCACCAGCTGGCGGCTGGTCTCGTCCAGGCAGACCTGCGGGCGCAGGGGGTCATAGGGCCGGGTGTAAACCGCCAGCACGTCCTCCATCCGCCAGGCGAACTCGGCATCTTGCTCCGGCGGGATGCACCAGCGCTGGGTCAGCCACGGCTTGAGCCGGTTTGCTTTAAGGCCTGCCGCACCGTCTCATACGACACCGACTCGATCACCTCCAGCGCCACCAGCCGGCCGGCCAGCAGCCGCAACGTCCAGCGCTTGCGCCCTTCCGGCGGTGCGCCGCACGCCAGCGCGACCAAGTGGGCCTCCTGCTCCCCGTCCAGCCTGCGGCGGTACTCGCGCGCCGGCGGTTTGCGGTACACCGCAGCGTCCAGCCCCGCCGCGACGTACTTCATGCGGACCCGGGCCACGGTGGCCGGGCTGACCTCCAGCGCGGCGCCG
>DATGVY010000255.1:0-13748 GCA_035299845.1 Streptosporangiaceae bacterium | reverse complement strand
CCACCCAGCGCCCCCACACCCGGCTGCCCCACCCCCCGCGCCCGCCGCCCGTGTCCGCCGGCCTGGCGCCATGATCACGGAGCATTTTAGGTGCTGCGACCCCCGAAACTTTCCGCGATCATGAAGGGCGGCTGCTACGACCCCGAAACTCTCCGTGATCATAAAGGGCGGCTGCCTATTCGCCCGTCTGGGTGTCGTCCTGGCCGGCCAGGCGCCGGTAGGCGGGAGTGAGCAGGGTCAATAGATCCTTGCCGCGGACCAGGACGTCCGGCGGCTCGAAGGTGCGCAGCAGCAGGTCGGGCGCCCCGGCCGGGACCGCGGGCAGCGAGCGCAGCCTGGCCTGGGTCATGGCCGGCGACCAGAAATCCGCCAGGCACTCGGCGAGCGGGCGGTCGGCGACGTCAAGCACTGGCCGCGGCGGGGCCGGCTCGGCCGCGGTCAGCCGCCGCAGCGCGGCGAGCAAGTCGTCCCTGCGCCGGCCGCGCCAGGCCAGCATGCCGAACGGGTCGGCGTCGAACGCCTCGGCGAGCACGTAGCAGACCGCGGCCAGGTGCTTGCACGGCACTTCCCAGTCCGGGCAGGAGCAGGACATCTCCATGTCGCGCTCGCTGCGCGGGAACAGCGGCGTGCCGCAGTCGGCGAACACCCCCTCTATCTCGCGGGGCATCTCCCCGGCCAGCAGCCTGGCCCGGAAGAGTGCCTGGCCGGCCAGCGCCTGCTCCACCCGCCGCCACTGCGGGGTCGTCAGCGGCAGCACCTGGATCCGGACCCGGTACGGCTTCACCCGGGACCCCTGAACCTGGGCGGTCACGTAGCCGGGCGAGATCTCGAAGCCCAGCACCTGGCCGGAGCGGGCGTAGTTGCGGCCCCTGGCCAGCCTGCCGGTCATGCCGAGCGACTCGAGCACGCCGATGAACCGGCGCGACCACCACTGCTCGCCGATCGCGCCGCGTTTGCTGCGCGCCCTGATGCCGCCCTCGACGCGGCGCGGCCGGGACCGCTCCGGCCAGTCACGCCAGTCACTCATCTGGATTCCCGGCCAGGAAGACCAGCAGACCCGGCCGCGTCGCGACAGCCGGGCGGGCCGCCGTAGCCGGGCGGGCCGCCGTAGCCGGGCGGGTCGCCGTAGCCGGCCGCGTCGCGACAGCCGGGCGGGCCGCCGTGGCGGGGCGGGTCGTCGTAGCCGGGCGGGTCGCCGCGGCCATTCGCCGGCGCGGCCGTTCGCCGGCTCATTCCGACACCGCTTCCGGCGATAGCGCGATGACCTTGCGCAGCTCGGCGACGGACAAGTCGGTGAGCCAGCCCTCGCCAGTGCCGACGATCCGCTCGGCCAGCGCCTTCTTCTCCTCGATCATGGCATCGATTCGCTCCTCCACGGTGCCGACGCAGACGAACTTGCGCACCTGGACGTCCTTGCGCTGCCCGATCCGGAATGCCCGGTCGGTGGCCTGATCCTCCACCGCCGGGTTCCACCAGCGGTCGACGTGGATGACGTGATTGGCGGCGGTGAGATTCAGCCCGGTTCCGCCAGCTTTGAGGGAAAGGATGAAGATGGCAGGATCCGTAACAGCCTGAAATCGGGAAACCATCGCATCGCGCTGCCTTTTCGGCGTGCCGCCATGCAGGTAAAGGACCGGGTAGCCAAGGCGGGCGGCCAGGTAAGGCTGGAGCATCCGGCCGAACTCCGCGTACTGGGTGAAGCAGAGCGCCTTCTCGCCGCCGGCGATCACCTCGTCGCAGATCTCCTCCAGCCGGGCGAGCTTGCCGGAGCGGCCGTCCAGCCGGGAGCCGTCACCGAGCAGGTGCGCGGGATGATTGCAGGCCTGCTTGAGCTTGGCCATCGTGGCCAGCACCAGGCCGCGCCGCTCGATGCCGTCAGGGGCGGCCTCGATCTTGGCCAGCATGTCAGTGACGGTTGCCTGGTACAGCGACGCCTGCTCCGGGGTGAGGTTGCACCAGATCTTCATCTCCAGCTTGTCCGGCAGGTCGGAGATGATCGTCTTGTCCGTCTTCAGCCTGCGCAGGATGAACGGGCCGGTGATCCGCTTCAGCCTGGCGGTCGCCTCGGCATCGCCGCTGCGCTCGATCGGGACCGAGTACCTGGTGCGGAACTTCTCGGCCGGGCCGAGCAGGCCGGGGCTGGTGAATTCCATGATCGACCACAGCTCGGCCAGGCGGTTCTCCACCGGCGTGCCGGTCAGCGCGATCCTCGATCCAGCGGGCAGGCTGCGGACCGCCTTGGCCTGGCGGGTCGCGGCGTTCTTGATGTTCTGCGCCTCGTCGCAGACAACCCGGCGCCACGGGATCTCGCTGAGCGCATCACGATCCCTGGCGACCAGGCCGTAAGTGGTGATGACGAGATCGGCGGCACTCGCGGCGTCGGCGAGTTCCGGCCCGGCCAGCCGGTCAGCCCCGTGGTGCACGTGCACGCGCAGGTCCGGGGTGAACCGCGCTGCCTCCCGCTCCCAGTTCCCTACCAGCGACATCGGGCAGATGAGCAGGGTGGGAGCAGGCGGGGCGCCCGATGCGCGGCCCGCCGCGGACGGCGCGGACGCCGCGGACGGTGCATAGTCTTTTGCGAGCAATGCCAGTGTCTGCGGTGTTTTGCCCAGCCCCATATCGTCTGCGAGGATTCCGCCCAATCCGAGGTTGCCGAGGAAGGACAGCCAGGCGAGGCCGCGTTCCTGGTAGGGACGCAGTTCGCCGCGGAATGACGGCGGCGTTCCGGCCGGGGCGAGCCGCTGGTCGGCCTGGCCGGACAGCAGGTCCCCCAGCCAGCCGTCGGCATCCACGCCGACTACCGGGAGATCGTCGTCCGCCCCTTCCACGCCGCGGAGCCCGGCCAGCAGCGCATCTGCGGCGGGCATCGTTCCCGCCCTCTCGCGCTGGAGGAATTTCAGCGCTGCCTGCAGATGCCGGCTGTCCAGTTCCACCCACTGGCCGCGCAGCCGCACCAGGGGGACCTTAAGCCTGGCGAGCTCGGCCAGATCGTCGGCGTCCAGTTCCTGGTCGCCGAGGGCCAGGTCATAGCGGAAGTCGACGATGTCCGCCAGGCCGAACATGGGCTGCGCACCCCCGCCGCTGCCCGCTGCCTGCCTCGACCGGGTAGTGATCTTGAGACCAAGCCGCGCCTTGCGCGCCCAGTCCGGCAGCAGCACGCCGAACCCGGCGCCCGACAGCAGCGGGCCGGTCTGGCGCAGGAAACGGAACGCACCTTCGGTGTCCAGCGTGACGCTGGCCGGCGCGGCGCTGCGGAGTTCATGGTCAAGCTCGGGAAAGAGCCTGGAGGCACGGCCGAGCCCGGCGAGGAGTTCTTCCTCCGGGTAACTGATCCCGGCCGCGGCCCAGCCGCCCGCGCTAACGCCGGACCAGACATCGGCCGCGGGCAGCAGCAGGCTCGGATCGCTGGTCGACTGCAAGGCGAGCTCGACGGCCCAGGGCGGGTCCGCGGCGGCCGGAGCGCCGGAGGCACCGGGCCCGGTCCCGGCGATGTCGGGCACGACGGAGGAGGTCCCGGCGATGTCGGGCACGGCGATGTCGGGCACGGCGATGTCGGGCACCGCGGGTGCCGGCTCGACCAGCCGGAAGCAGGTGCGGACCGGCCCGACCGGGACCTGCGCCGCACTGCGCCAGGCCTCAAGGTCAGCCTTGAGCGCCGCTGCCTCGGCCTCGTCCTCCGGCGTTAGCACGGCGACTTGCGGGGTCACGCTGGTCAGCGCCGCGGCCCAGCGTTCGGCAACGGGAACGCGGGCCGGCCGCCTGCCCCGCCTGGCGGGCACCAGCGCGGCGCCCGGCTGACTGGTCAGGCTGGCCCGCGCCGCGGCATCGGTCAGCGCATCGAGAGCCCCGGTCAGCACCAGCGCCGCCGGCTCTCCGCCGACCGTCGTGGCGCGGCACAAGGGCGGCATCGCGACCGCGAGCTCACGCGCCCGCTGCGCGTCGGCGCCGGACAGCACGGGCCGCCACCTGGCGGCGTAGCCGCCTTCGCCGGTGCCGCTCTCGCCGCTGCCGCCAGCCTCGCTGCCTTCGGCGGCCAGTGCGGGCAGAACGCGCCCGCGAGCGGCCAGGTCCCCGGCCAGCTGCGCAACCGCCGCGAGGTAGCGGACGGATCCGCCCTGGACCGCCCGCGCGCCAAGCGCTCGGGACTCGCCGAGCACGCTGAGCAGGTCCAGCCCCGCGGATGGCTCGAAGGTCAGCGCGGGCACCCGCCAGGCAGCGAGCGCAGCGCGGCCTGTCCCGGTCGCGGGCTGGCTTTCTGGCGACCGGAACAGCTCCGGTGATGGCAGCGGGCCGTCCGCCCTGGCTGGTAGCCATAGGGTCAGCTCGTCATCGACAGCCTTGAGTGCCAGCTCCGCGACAGGCTCGGCGAGCTCGGCGACAGCATCGGCGATGACGTCCGCGGCAGCGGCGAACGGGTGCGGCCGCGGCGCACGCGAAGGACGGCCCGGCCGCCGCTGCGCCGTGGCCGGGCCATCGGCGTCCTCTGCCCACAGGCAGAGCGCGCCGTACGCCCAGATCCCGTGGATTGCCAGCATTATCAACGCTCCATGAGCGACCCGGATGATGTGCTTTGCACGCTAGCAACGCCGTGCAGGCCGGCGCCCGGCAAATCGCCGCTAGCTCGGCGGTCTAGCGCCAGGCCGGGCTGAGCCGAGCCCGAGCAGGGGCAGGGCCGGGCCAGGCAGAGCCGAGCCCGATGCGGGAGCAGGGCCGGGGCCGGGCCAGGTAGAGCCGAGCCCAATGCGGCCGGAACGACGCCCGGCAAACGGCCGGGAGAGCAGTGGTTCGGGCCGGCCGCCAGGACCGTCACGCCACGAATGGCTGTGCGCCCGAGTCGGTAATCATCGGGCGGCCTGCGGCCTCCCAGCCATGCATTCCGTCATCGACATTGAAGGCCTGCCAGCCCGCGCCGACCAGGGCCTGGGTGACACGCGCCGACCGCACGCCGGACCGGCAGATCACGTAGACCGCCGCGTCCCTCGGGATCTCGGCACTGCGGGCACCAAGCTGGCCGAGCGGTATGTGCTGAGCGCCAGGCGCGTGACCCGCGTCCCACTCGTCGTGCTCGCGCACGTCCAGCAGGAACGCCTCGTCCGGCACGCCGGCGGCCGGCACCCCGGGAACGGCATCTCGTATGGTCACTGGCTGCTCCCTCCGTCACGCCGCCTGGCTCCAGCCGCCCGGCCTGGCTCCAGCCGGCCCGGCCTCGCTTGAGCCGCGCCTGGCCTGGCTCGAGCGGCCTGGCCTGGCTCCGCCCGGGTCCCTGGCGTCGGCCCGGCTCCTACCCATCATGCCGCTGGCACCCGCCCCGCAGGTAACGGCCAGGCTCCGGCGTCTGGTCGGCCAGGGACCATCCTTACCCCAGGCCGCTCGGACTCCGCCGCTGTCACCTAGTGGAGTCCAACCGCAGCATTGCCGCGTGCCACGCTATCGAGACAACCCTGCCACCGTGGAAGGTAACGTGCAGTCGCCCGCATCGGACGCCGGGCAGGAATCTTCTCCGGTGCCGCTCTGGTTGGCTCCGACGTGACTATTCGTGCCGCGCTTCCCGGCGAACTCGCTATGGTCGGCGATCTCCGGGTGACCGCCTACCAGGCCGACGGATTCCTTTCGGCCACCTCCGCATACGCAGCCACCCTGCGCGGCCTCGGATCCGTCGGCGACGGCCAGATCCTGGTCGCCGTGCATGACGGCCGGATTCTCGGAACGATCATGCTGCAGCACTGGCCACAGGCTGGACAAGTAGTACGCGGACCAGATGAGGCTGAGGTCAGGGCGCTCGCAGTAGCCCCCGACGGTCAGCGTAAGGGAACCGGCCGCGCGCTCCTGCGAGCGGTCATCAAGCTGGCTGTCAGCGAGGGCATACGGCACCTGGTGCTGTGCACCAAGCCAGACATGCATGCGGCCCAGCGCCTGTATGAGCAAGCCGGGTTCAGCCGCCTCCCAGAGCGCGACTGGTATCCGGTGCCGGGAGAAATCCTGATGGCTTATGGCCTGCTCCTGGAGGCCGAGCAGCAGCGGGCCCGGGGACCGCGAACTCCGGCCGGCCCCCGGGCGCCGGGCAGGTAAACCCCGGCATCCGTGTAGGTAGAGACCCAGGCGGCATGCAGTGAAACGCCGCCGCCAGCCGACGCAGCGTCGCCGCGATACCGGGAATCGCGCCGGAAATACGCCGCGGGCCCGCCGCGTCCCGTCAGAAGCCGGTGCCAGGCCCCCCGCGCCGCCGTTCGCCAGGCTGTCACCGATGCGTGCCGCGGAATACGCCGCAGGCCAGCGCCCGGTCAGGAGCCGGTGCCAGAGCCCCCGCGCCACCGTCCGCCAGGCTGTCACCGACGCGCGTGCCACGGAATACGCCGCAGGCCGCCACGCCCGGTCAGGAGCCGCTGCCAGAGCCCCCCGCGCCGCCGTTCGCCAGGCGGTCACTAGCGCTGTCGCCGGTAGCCACGCCGCTGGTAGCGGCGCTGCCGGCCGGGCCGCCGGAGGCCGGGCCGCCGGACGCCGGGCCGCCGGACGCCGGGCCGCTGACCGCCGGGCCGCTGACCGCCGGGCCGCCGACCGCAACATGATCTTGACGGGGATCGACAGCGACCTTCCTGAGGTGCTTGGTCATCGAACGGAAGAGGAAGTACAGGGCAACGCCCATCCCCGCCACGACAAGGAAGCCAAGGACTCCAGGCGCGGCCTGGCTCGCCGCCGAGGCTCCGGCGAGGTGCATCAGAGGCTCACCCTTTCTCTGACTCCCGCGAACAGGTCGTCTTCCGGCTTCTCAGTATCCACCAGCGATCTGGCCAGATGATAATCCTCAGTAGGCCACGCTGCCCGTTGAGCATCCTGCGGGCAGGCAAACCAGGAACTCTCCGGGTCGATCTGGGTGGCATGGGCAATCAGCGCCCGGTCCCGGATCTCGAAGTAGTCGCCGCAGGGCACCCTGGTGGTGATCTCCCACTCCCCCCTTCCGTCGCTCTCGTCGTCGAGTCTGGTCAGCCGCTCGGTGAACGGCGACTCCAGCCCGCGCCGCACCATTTCCTCGTGCAGCGCCGTGAACCGGGCCCGGTGGAAGCTAACGAAGTAGTAGAGCTTGAGCGGCTGCCACGGCTCGCCGCAGGCGGCATAACGGTCGGGATCCGCTGCAGCCTCGAATGCCTCCACGGATACCTGATGAGTCTTCACGTGATCAGGGTGCGGGTACCCGCCAGACTCGTCGTAGGTAAGCATCACGTGCGGCCGGAACTCACGCACCGCCTGCACCAGGGGCGCCGCCGCAACATCTAGGGGCTGCAGGGCGAAGCAGCCGTCCGGCAGCGGGGGCAGCGGGTCCCCTTCCGGGAGGCCGGAGTCGATGAATCCGAGGAAGCGCTGCTGCACGCCGAGAATCTCCCTGGCACGGTCCATTTCGGCGCGCCGGACCCGGGCAAGATCAGACCGGATCTCCGGCCGCTCCATCGCCTTGTTCAGGATGTCGCCCCGCTCGCCGCCAGTCAGCGTACAGACCAGGACATCGACATTCTCACGGGCGTAGCGCGCCATCGTCGCAGCGCCCTTACTCGACTCGTCGTCCGGATGTGCGTGCACCGCCATCAGGCGGAGCGGCTCAGCGCACGAGCACCCTGGCTCGTCGGCCGCTGTGCTTTCCTGACGAGCAGCCTTGCCAGCTGGATCAGTGGTCACGGCAGACAAGAGAGTCCCTTCGGTAGCTTGATGACGAACAGAACCGGCTCGGCGCGGGGTCACCGGATCGCCTGCGCATCCTGGCGGCCGCCACGATGCGACGACGCCAGGAGGTCGACGCCAAGAGGTCATTGTGCAGGACAACAAGGCAGCCGCGCGCACGCATTCCCCGAGCCGCGTGGCCCGGGGAATGCGAGCTGGGCGGTATGACCGCGATTGCCGGGCCGGACCGGCCGGCGTCCTCAGCCCGGCAGTGCGGACAGGGCAGCAGGTGCGGCGGGCCCAGATCCTGATCCCGGCAAGGGCACGCAGATCCGGGCGGGCAGATATGACATCAGCAACCCGTCCAGGCGCCCCGTACCCGGGCCGCTCACGGTAGCCTTAACGACCGGCGGGGAGCCACGGCTCCGCGTGCCGCAGGAATAGCCCTGTGCGCCGCCAGGCACAATGTCCTCCGGCCGGTGCTCCGGCCGGTGCTCCGGCCGGCTGACGAGTGCTGAGACGCCGGCCGGCTGCCTGCAGGACGGCCGACGTCCTGTACACCGCCGTGAATCGTCCTTTACGCTCTCTTACCAACCACATGTCCATGCTGCACAATCGCCATACTGCGGCAAAAACGCCAGCAACACCGGATCTGCAAGATCATCATGGCCCAGACCTGGGATTTGTTGACGTGTGTACGCTCGAAGGATTACCCCCAAGGGCCCTACCTGGGCCCGGCGGACGCCCTGTCCGCTCCGCACGCGAGGAGTACCCGTGACCGAGACGCGCGACGACACCGTCACCTGGCTCACTCAGGAGGCGTACGACCGGCTCAAGTCTGAGCTGGACCACCTCTCCGGGCCGGGCCGTATCGAGATCGCCAAGAAGATCGAGTCGGCCAGAGACGAGGGGGACCTGCGCGAGAACGGCGGCTACCACGCGGCGAAGGAGGAGCAGGGCAAGCAGGAGGCCCGCATCCACCAGCTGCAGCACATCCTCGACAACTCGCGGGTCGGCGAGCCGCCGCGCACGGATGGCGTGGTCGGTCCGGGCATGACGGTGACGATCCGGTTCCAGGGCGACGAGGACGAGGTGACGTTCCTGCTCGCGTCCCGCGAGGAGAGCGGCGCGCCGATCGACGTGTACTCGCCGCGGTCGCCGCTGGGCAGCGCCATCGCGGGCAAGAAGGTTGGCGAGACGGCCACCTACACCCTGCCGAACGGCCGTGCGGCCTCCGTCGAGATCCTTGAGGCGGTCCCGTACGGCGGGATGTGACCCAGCCCGCGGCCCATCCGGCGCCGCGACCTCGCCGGCCGGCATTGATCGTCATCCGTCCGGCCCGGGCTGCGCCCGGCCCGCGCGCCCCGGCCCCGCGCCAGGCCCGCGCGCCCCGGCCCCGCGCCAGGCCCCAGGACCAGGCCCAGCACCAGCCCGCCGCTCAGGTCCCGGGCCGGCTGCCGGGCCGGGACTGGCCGACCACGTCAGTGCACAAGCTCGGGCGAGGCGGCAGCAGCTTCGCCCGGGGTTTCGGCCTTGCCGCGCAGCGGGATCTCCTTGATGAACAGGGCCACCACGAACGCGGCAGCCATGGCCGGGACAGCCCAGATGAAAACGCCGTCGATAGCATGCGCGATCGCGAAGAACACCCCTTGACGCACCGCGGGCGGCAGCGCGGCCACCGTCGCCGGGTTGAGCTGGCCGCCAGAGGCGTGAATGTGCGCGCCGGGCAGCCGCGCGCTGAGTGAGTCCGTCAGCCGCCGGGCGAAGATCGCGCCGAACACCGAGACCCCGATCGATCCCCCGATCTGCTGGAAGAACAACCGCGAGCTGCTGGCTACGCCGATGTCCTTCAGCTCGACGCTGTTCTGCGCCATCAAAGAGGTCGTCTGCATGAGCAGGCCCATGCCGAGGCCGAGCACCACGAAGAACAGCCCGGAGTTCACCCGGGTGGTCGCCGCGCCGAGCAGCGACAGCAGGTACATGCCACCGCCCATGCCGACCGAGCCGACGATCGGCAGCATCTTGTAGCGGCCGGTGCGGCTGGTGATCTGGCCGGCGACGATCGAGGTCACCATCACCCCGACCATCATCGGGGTCAGCAGCAGGCCGCTGGCCGTCGCCGACGCGCCCTGCACGGTCTGCTGGTACAGCGGCAGGAAGGTGATCGCGCCGAACATCGCCAGGCCGACCAGGAAGCTGAGCCCGGCCACCAGCGAGAAATTCCGGTTGCGGAACAGGTGCAGCGGCAGGATCGGCTCGGCTGCCCGGGCCTCGACCAGCACGAACGCCACCGTGGCAGCCAGCGCGAGTACGGCGATGCTGATGATCCGCCCGGATCCCCACGGATACTCCGTACCGCCCCAGGTCGAAACAAGCACGATCGCCGTCGCCGCCAGGCCGAGCAGCCCGGCGCCCATGTAGTCGATCTTGTGCGCCATCCGGCTGGCCGGCAGCCTGAGGACCCTGGCCAGGTAGACAAGAGTGACACCGCCGATGGGCAAGTTGATGTAGAAGACCCATCGCCAGGAAAGGTGGTCCGTGATGAAACCGCCGGCCAGCGGCCCGCCGATCGTGGCGACCATCATCACGGCCATGATGTAGCCCATGTACTTGCCGCGCTCGCGCGGCGACACCAGCTCACCGAGGATCGCCATCGCGCCGACCATGAGCCCGCCGGCACCCAGCCCCTGCAGCGCGCGGAACCCGATCAGCTGCGTCATCGACTGCGCCAGGCCGGACAGCGCCGACCCGGTCAGGAAGATCACGATCGCGGCCATGAACAGTTTCTTGCGCCCATAGAGGTCGCCGAGCTTGCCGTACAGCGGCGTGGTGACGGTCGATGCGAGCACGTACGCGGTCACCACCCAGGACAGGTGCGCGACCCCGCCGAGGTCGCCGACGATGCGCGGCAGCGCGGTGCCGACGATCAGCTGGTCCAGCATGGCGAGCAGGATCGCGAGCAGCAGGCCCGGCAGCACGATCTTGATCTCACGCCGGAGGGCAGCGGCCTGCTCATCCGGCGCCGATACCGACTGCGCTTCCGCCATGATCCGACTCCCTCGAACGGCATGACTCGGCCGGTCCTGCGCCCCAGTTTCCCCGAAACCTACCTGCCGACCGGCTAGCATCTTTCGCAGAGCAGGCTAAACTCCCAACTAACCGGCCGTCAAGTAAATTGGCAGCCACCGTCCTGAGACGCGGCACAGCTGACATGAGCGAGACGATGCACGACCCGGCGACCGCCGCCGGCCGGCAGGCAGCGCGCCTCCCCGACGCAGCGCGCGCCCGCCAGATTGCTAACGACCACCAGCCAGTACGCGGCCAGGCGGCGCCGGTGCCCGCGGCGAGCACGGCAGTCCCGGCGCGGCACGAGGCACCCGGACCTGGGCCGCACGATGCACGCGGCCGCAGTGACACCAGGGCGCGCATCCAGGAGGTCGCCGTCGCGCTGTTCGCCGAGCAGGGTTACGAGAAGACGTCGCTGCGCGAGATCGCCGAGCGGCTCGACGTCACCAAGGCGGCGCTGTACTACCACTTCAAGTCTAAGGAAGACATCGTCCGCAGCCTCGTCGAGGACTACTTCGGCCAGATCGACGCGCTGATCGCCTGGGCGAGGACCCAGCCAGCGTCGCCCGGCATCCGCAGCGAGATTCTCAGCCGCTATGTCGGCATCGTCGCCGAGGGCGACGAGGTATTCCGGATGCTGCACCAGAACCAGGCCGCGGTGAACAGCCTCGCCACCGCCAAGAACCGCGGTGAGCTGTTCCGCGAGCGGATGGGCGCGCTCATCGAACTGCTCACCGGCCCTGCTGCCCCGCTGGAGGAGCGGCTCCGCGCGGCCATGGCGCTCGGCGGCGTCAGCGTCGGCTGGATGTTCTTCGCCGACCAGGTCCCCGACCGGGCCGAACTGTGCACCGCGGTGCTCGGCATCGCCAGGGACATCGCCGAGGGCGGTCCCGCGGCCGGACGCGCAGCCGGATAACGCCGGGCTCCCCGGGACAGGCGCTACCCCGCCTCCTCCGGGCAGCGGGGACGACGGGCCCTGGTGCGGTAGCCGGGGGCGTCATTTCGGCAACGCTGCTGACCCTTGTCAGGGGCTGGCCCCGGCTGGCCCCGGCTGGCCCCACTGGCATGGGCTGGTCCCGGCTGGCCCAGCTGCGCCCCGGCTTAGTCCATGATCCCGGGGATTTCTCAGTCAATACGACTGAGAAATCCCCGGGATCATGGACTCAATGCGGCGGGCCGGCGGCCGACCGCGGATAACGCCGGCCTGGCCGGCCCGGCGCCGCCGCCAGGCCGCCCCTGGCTAGCGGCCGCCGGCCGCCGTGGCACGAACGAGCGGCAGCACGCGGTAACGCACGGGCGTGTCAAGCACGATCACGGTTGACGCCCGCAGCACCCCGGGGACGTCGACGATGGCGTCGATGACCCGCTGCAGGTCGGCGTTCGTCCTGGCGACCACCCGGCAGAGCATGTCGCCGGGGCCGGTGATCGTGTGCACCTCCAGCACCTCGGCGATCGACATGAGGCCGTTGGCAACTGGGTCGTGCCCGCCGGCCTGGCGGATTTCCAGTGTGACGAAGGCGGTGACCCCGTGGCCGAGCGCGGCAGGATCGATATCGGGGCCATAGCCGGTGATCACGCCGCGCGCCTGCAGCCGGTCGAGCCGCGCCTGGACCGTCCCGCGGGCAACGCCGAGCCGCCTCGACGCTTCAAGCACGCCGACCCTCGGCTCGGCGGCGAGCAGCCCGATAAGCCGCGCGTCGAGTTCGTCGATCATGGTCAATCTCCTAGGACAGGTGCACAATAGCACCGCCATTTCGGCATCTTATCTATACAATATGTTCAGCTCTGAGCACAGGTGTTGCGCATCTTGCCTCAGCTGTTCGATGCTGCAAGCACTGGTCGTTACTTCCGCAACGGAGCGTGCACGGTGACAGCTACGCCTGAGACTGACCCGATGACCGGTTCCGCTGACTTCCCGGTCAACGGCATGGACGCCGTCGTATTCGCCGTGGGGAACGCCCGGCAGGCGGCTTACTTCTACTCGGCCGCCTTCGGCATGCGGTGCGTCGCCTACCGCGGCCCGGAGACTGGCTGCCGGGACGAGGCCGCCTACGTGCTGGAGTCGGGCACGGCGCGGTTCGTGTTCCGCGGTCCCGTCCGGGCAAGAACCGCCCTGGCCAGGCACGTGGCCGCGCACGGCGACGGCGTCATTGACCTTGCGATCGGCGTGCCGTCGGCGGAGGCCGCCTACACCCACGCCGTCGCCCGCGGCGCCCGGGGCCTGGACGAGCCCAGGATCGTCGAGGACGCCAGCGGCAAGGTCGTGCTTGCCTCGATCGCGACCTATGGCGACACCAGGCACACCCTGGTCGAGCGAGCCGGCTATTCCGGCCCTTACCTGCCTGGCTACGTGGCAGCTGAGCCGCTCATCACTCCGCCGGCCAGGCCCTTCTTCACCGAGATCGACCACTGCGTCGGCAATGTCGAACTCGGCATGATGGATCAATGGGTGGGCTTCTATCACCGGGTCATGGGATTCACGAACATGAAGGAGTTCGTCGGCGACGATATCGCGACCGAGTACTCCGCGCTGATGAGCAAGGTAGTCGCGGACGGCAGCCGCAAGGTCAAGTTCCCGATCAACGAGCCGGCGGTCGGCCAGAAGAAGTCGCAGATCGACGAGTACCTGCAGTTCTACGGCGGGCCCGGCGTGCAGCACATCGCCCTGTGCACCGACGACATCGTGGCCAGCGTCCGCGCCATGCGCACGGCCGGCGTCGAGTTCCTCGACACCCCGGCCAGCTACTACGACACGCTGGGCGAATGGGCAGGCCAGACCCGCGTCCCGGTAGACGACCTCAGGGCACTCAGGATCCTGGCCGACCGGGACGAGGACGGGTACCTGCTGCAGATCTTCACCCAGCCGGTGCAGGACCGGCCGACCGTGTTCTTCGAGCTCATCGAAAGGCACGGGTCGCAGGGATTCGGCAAGGGCAACTTCAAGGCGCTCTTCGAGGCCATTGAGCGGGAGCAGGCCCGCCGCGGGAACCTCTGATAGCGAGCCATTGGCAGCCATGCCGCCTGGCCAGACC
>DATGVY010000254.1:0-5498 GCA_035299845.1 Streptosporangiaceae bacterium | reverse complement strand
ACCCGCCGCCCCTGCACCCGCCGCGGCGGTCGGCGCCGCCAGGCCGTCCCTGCCAGCCGGGCCGTCCCCGCCAGCCGGGCCGAAGAGCGCCTCAAGCGCGATGTCGAGAAAGACCGGCCCGCGATGCCGGGCGGTGGCGAGCCGGAAGGCCTCGTCGACGGATGCGCCGACCCGGCCCGCCTCGTGCTCGGTCCAGGCGCGCTTGGTAACCGGCGCAACCAGCTGCGGGTGATCAATCTCCTGCAGGCTCCCCGAGCCCCAGCGGGAGTCCGGCGCGCGGCCGCCAAGCACCACCACCGGCGACCCGTTAAAGTGCGCTGTCGTTATGGCGCTCACGCCGTTCGTCACCCCGGGGCCGGCGGTGAGAACGGCGAGTCCGGGCGTGCGCTGAAGCCGGGCGGTCGCCTCGGCTGCGAAGACGGCCGTCTGCTCGTGCCGGACGTCGACGATGCGCATCGGCGGGTCCGCCGTGACGGCGCCGTCATAAAGGGGGAAAACGTGGCCCCCGGAGAGCGTGAACATGGTCGCCGCGCCATGCCGGCGCGCGGCAGCCACCGCGTGCGCGCCACCATGCGCCGCGGTCTGCCGGGCCGCTCCGCCCGTCGGCGCCTGATTCGCCTCGCTCATGCGCGCGACGCTATCAGCTGATCAGCTAGCAGCCGCCGGCGCTGGCGGCCCTGGCCTGCGCAGCCTGGTGACGATTTTGTACCGGTCGCCCCGGTACCAGGACCGCGCCCACTCCACCGGCGCGCCCGCTGAGTCGAAGCTGTGCCGGCTGACCAGCAGCAGCGGCAGCCCGACATCCACGCCGAGCAGCCGCGCGTCTTCCGGGCCGGCCAGCACCGTCTCGATAGTCTCCTCGGCCTCGGCTAGCTCGACGCCGTACACTGCGGCGAGCGTCTCGTACAGCGATGAGCTCTTCTGCAGATTCTTGCGCAGCCCGGGAAAGCGTCGCGCGGACAGGTAGGAGGCATCGATCGACATCGGCTCGCCGTCAGCCAGCCGCAGCCGGTGGATGCGCAGCGCCCGGCCGCCGGGCCGGATGCCGAGGAAGCCAGCCAGTTCCTCCTCGGCCGCGATGTAGCCAGTGTCCAGCATGAGGGTCCTGGGTTGCAGGCCGTGCGCCCGCATGTCCTCGGTGTAGCTGGTCAGCTCCAGCACCTGGGCGACCTTTGGCTTGGCCACGAACGTTCCCTTGCCCTGCTTGCGGAGCAGCCTGCCCTCCACGGCGAGCTCGGCCAGCGCCTGCCGTACGGTGGTGCGGGACGTGCCGTAGCGCTCGGCAAGCTCGCGCTCTGGCGGGACCGCCATGCCCGGTGCCATGACCCCGGTCAGCTCGAGCAGTTGCCGCTTCACCCGGTAATACTTGGGGAGCCGTGGGTCCGGCGTCCCGGGCTGGGCGCTGTCGGCTGGCAGGACCGGGGGGGCAGTCACAGTCAGTTCCCTTCCCGCGGGCGGATTACCCGGAGATGATGTCCGCGTTACCCGGCCATGATGGCCCACCCCGGCCGGCCATCAAACCGACATGGCCGGCCTGCCCAAGCGATCACGGCCAGCGGGCGGGGACGATCACGGCCCGCCGGGCGGGGACGATCACGGCCCGCCGGGCGCGGACGATCACGGCCCGCCGGGCGGGGACGATCACGGCCCGCCGGGCGGGGACGATCACGGCCAGCGGCGCGCGGGGGGCGCGGATGCGAGCGGCCGCGGCAGGCCGAGGCGCCGGGCCTGGTGCGATGATGGCGAGATGCCCACCCTGACCGACCTCGTCCGCCGGCACACGGAGCTGACCGGGGCCGGCCTTGAGTGGCTGCACGCGCTCGTTTCCGACTGGCAGCTGCTGGCCGACCTGTCGTTCGCCGACCTGGTTCTCTGGGCACCGCTGCGGCGCCAGGCCGGCTGGGTGGCGCTGGCGCAGATGCGCCCGACGACGGGGCCAACAGCCATTCCTGATGACGTCGTGGGATCCGTCCTGCCCGCGGCGCAGCGGCCATTCCTGGATGTCGCGCTGCGGGAACGGCGAATCTGCCGCGAGGGCGACCCGGAATGGATGGATGGCGTACCGGTGCGGCATGAGACCATTCCCGTCTCGAAGGACGGCCGGGTGATCGCGGTGGTCGAGCGGTCCACCAATCTCAGCTCCGCGCGCACGCCAAGCAGGATGGAGCTGACCTACCTGCGGGCAGCGGATGATCTCGCCCAGATGGTCGCCGCCGGGATGTTCCCGTGCGCGGGCGAGGCGCCCGCGCTGGTCAGGTCGCCCCGGGTCGGGGATGGCCTGCTGCGCCTCGGCCGGTCGGGGAAGGTCACCTATGCAAGCCCGAATGCGCTGTCCGCCTACCGCAGGCTGGGCCTGGCCGCCGACCTGGTAGGCGCCGAGCTCGGCCCGCTGACCGCCCGGCTCTGCGCAGGCAACGCGCCCCGCGACGACTCGCTGATGCTGGCCGCCAGTGGCCGGGCGGCCAGGGAAGCCGAGGTCGAGGGCAACGGCTCGGTCGTCCAGATGCGCACGATCCCGCTGGTGGTGGGCGGGTCCAGGGCCGGCGCCCTGATCCTGCTCAGGGACGTGACCGAACTGCGGCACAGGGAGCGCGAGCTCATCACCAAGGACGCGACGATCAGGGAGATTCACCACCGCGTCAAGAACAACCTGCAGACGGTGGCCGCGCTACTGCGGCTGCAGGCAAGGAGGCTGCAGGCGCCGGACGCGCGGGGTGCGCTTGAGGAGGCAGTGCGCCGGGTCGGCTCGATCGCGCTCGTCCACGAGACGCTCTCCCAGGCGCCGGAGGAGGCCGTGGACTTCGACGAGATCGCGGGCCGCGTGGCGATGATGGCCGGGGAGGTGTCGGCGGCCGAGGCGCGGGTAGCCCCGGTCCTGTCCGGGACGTTCGGCCTGCTGCCCGGTTCCGTTGCGACCCCACTCGCCCTGGTGCTGACGGAACTTCTGCAGAACGCAGTTCAGCATGGCCTGTCCCGGCCAGCAGGCGTCAGGCCGGCCGGGGTGCTCGAAGTGACCGCGCAGCGGTTGGGCCCACGGCTTATCGTCACGGTGACCGACAACGGCGCCGGTCTCCCGGCGGGATTCGATCTCGACACGTCCACCAGCCTCGGCCTGCAGATCGTCCGCACGCTGGTGGTCGCCGAACTCGGCGGCCGGCTGGAGATCACGCCGCGCCCGGCCGGGGGCACAGCCGTGCTCGTCGACCTACCGGTGGAGCTGCCACCTGGCGGCCCGCAGCAGCCCGGCTAGCGGCAGCCCGGCGGCTGGCCGCGACGACGGCAGGCGGCCAAGGGCGACGGCAGGCGGCCAAGGGCGACGGCAGGCAGCCAGGGCGACGGCAGGCAGCCAGGGCGACGGCAGACGGCCAAGGGCGACGGCAGGCGGTCCGGGCCCTGGACTGCGGCCTCCGGCCTTCGCCCGCGGAAGTCAGGCGTGCGCGCGGGCCCTGACCCTGGCGGTCCGCCGCTTCAGCTCCCGGCGCTCGTCCTCGCTCAGCCCGCCCCAGACACCAGCGTCCTGCCCGCTCTCCAGCGCCCATTGCAGACACGGCTCAAGCACGGGGCAGCGCCGGCAGACGAGCTTGGCCTCCTCGATCTGCACCAGGGCGGGCCCGGTGTTTCCGATCGGAAAGAACAGCTCTGGGTCCTCGTGACGGCAGGCGGCGATGTGACGCCAGTCCATGAGGTCCACTCCTCCTTGAGGGCAGAGCCGTGGCCGGTGGCCTGTTGCCTCAGTCGTGCTTGTGAATGATTTCACGAGCTAGGCCATACGCCGGGGAATGCAAGGTTTCCCCGAACTTGAAACGTCAGTTCACGTCCACGGAACTTGCGCTCCGCTGTGCTCCCGGGCCAGGGCACTCGGGCCACGGCCATATAGCCATGATCCGAGGAGGCTGCGGCACGTGGCTGGCGCGCCGCCCCCAGGAGCGGTTCAAGCCTCTCAAGCAAGCTAATCAACCGCAAGAGGCTTTGGCAAAGGTTCGGGTGGATTTCGGTGTCAGATGAGTCACATTTCCTGGCAGGAGAGGCGTCGCGGGCAGCAGCGCCAGCCTCCGGCCGGATGCCGAGATCGGCCAACTTGACCGGGGATATGCCTTTATCGGGAATGTATCAGCCGCCTTGCCCGCTGATCAGGCGATCACCCGCAGCGCGTGCGGAACGGACCTGAAGGTAACGCACTCGCGCTCGCCCACGTACTCGCCATCGACCTGGAACGCGATCGGCCGGCTGGCCCGCATCGTCAACTCGGCCTCGTCGTGCAAGCTGACGACGTGCCGGCCGCGCGGCGGGCGATCACCGCCGGAGAGCATCTGCCGCAGCGCGCTGAACGTGCCGACGCTGCGGAGGCTGCGGAGGGCGAAGACATCGAGGCCTGAGTCGAATCCGGCCTGCGGGCTGGCCTGGACCGCCCGGCGTCCCACGTAGGTCCACGGCGCGGTGTTAGAGACGATTCCCAGGAACAGCGGGCCCACCGGCGGCTGCCCGTCTCGGTCCAGCGACAGCGCCGGATGGCGCCGGTCCGTGACCCGGTAGTACTGGCGCAGGGCAATCCGCATGTACAGCGCGGGCGTGGCCGGGCGGCCCTGCGCGCGCAGGCCCTCAACGGCGCGTACGACCTCGGCGTCGAGCCCGAGGCCGGCATTGAAGGTGAAATACCGCCCCTCGGCGAGGCCGAGGCCGATGCTGCGGTCCCGGCCTGCCGACAGGCCGTTGATGATCTGCCCGGCCGCATCGACAGGGTCGGCTGGCAGCCCGAGCGCGCGGGTGAAGACGTTGGCGCTGCCGCCAGGCAGCGGGGCGAGCGCGGGCCGCCCGGAGGAGCCCATTCGGCCTTGACCGGCCCCGCCGCCCACGAGGATCCCGTTGACAGCCTCATTGACTGTGCCGTCCCCGCCGAGCGTGAGCACCAGGCCATGACCAGCGCTGGCCGCACTACCCGCCAGCCGGGTCGCGTGTCCCCGGTACCGTGTTTCCACGACCGCCAGATCCACGGCGGACGCCAGGGCCCGCGTGATGACGTCCCTGCGG
Source organism: Streptosporangiaceae bacterium (assembly GCA_035299845.1). Classification (GTDB taxonomy): domain Bacteria; phylum Actinomycetota; class Actinomycetes; order Streptosporangiales; family Streptosporangiaceae; genus Palsa-506. The sequence continues at coordinate 470 of DATGVY010000254.1, read as the reverse complement.
AGCCGGGTCGTTGACGTAGCACGTGGATTGACGATCAGGAGCGCGCGCACGCGCTCAGGGTAGCGATCCGGGTGAGGAGTAACGAAAATGCAAAGTCCGCCAACGGTGCGCGTCGCCGCAGCCGTGCAGGCGGCCGAGGCAGCCATGGTCTGCGCTGCGTCGGCGCTGTCCGCCGTTGATGCCGCCGCCGGGCAGTCCTACCAGGCGGCCAGCGGCGTCGCGCTGACCGTGATCGGGTTCGGCACGGCAGTAATGCTCGGGTTCGTGGCCGCTGGGCTCGCCCGGGCCAGGCGATGGAGCCGTACCCCTGCGCTGCTCACCCAGCTCTTTACCGGCATCGTCGGCATCTACCTGGTCCAAGGGCACCGCTACGACTGGGGGGTGCTGGCGGTGGCGCTCGCGGCCGCCGGGTTCGTCACGCTGCTCGTCCCGCCGAGCCTGCGGGCGCTCGCCAGCGGGCGCCCGGTGCC
>DATGVY010000253.1:0-18645 GCA_035299845.1 Streptosporangiaceae bacterium | reverse complement strand
CTCTAGCACCTGGCCGTAGTTGTGGGCGATGATGATGACCGAGACCTGGCCCTGCTCCTTGATGTCGCGCACCAGGTCCAGGATTATCGCCGCTTCCTTGACGCCCATCGCGGCCAGCGGCTCGTCCAGCAGCAGGATCTTCGCATCCGAGTAGACGGAGCGCGCGACCGCGATCGCCTGGCGCTGGCCACCGGAAAGCCTGGCCACCTCGACGTCGACCGATGGCAGGTTCACCCCCATCGTGTCGAGATGCTCCCTGGCCACCCGGCGCATGGCGCGGTTGTTCAGCAGCGGCCAGCGGACCCGTTCCCTGTTCAGGAACATGTTGTGGTACACGCTGAGCTGGTTGATCAGCGCCAGGTCCTGATAGACCGCATCGATGCCCAGCGAGCGCGCGTGGTCCACTGACTTGAGCGTGACCTCCTGGCCGTCAAGCAAGATCCGCCCCGAATCCGGCGGCTGGAAACCGCAGAGGATCTTCAGCAGGGTGGACTTGCCGGCCCCGTTGTCGCCGAGCAGCGCGAGCACCTCGCCCTTCGCCAGGTGCAGGTTGACGTCGGTGAGCGCTGTGAGCGCGCCGAACCGCTTGCTGACGTGCTCGACCCGCAGCACTTCACCATCCGGCGCCTGGGCGGCCGTGGCGCTTGCGGCTGGCTCAGTGGTCATCAGGTTCTCCCTGCCGCTCGCAGCCGGGCCAGCCGCACGTTGGCGATCATGGCGACCAGGATCGCGCCGCCGAAGATGATGTTCAGCGGGTAGGCGCTGACCCCGAGTATCGACAATCCGTCCTGCAGGGTGGCGAGCACGATCGCGCCGAGGAAGGCGCCGATGATTGTCCCCGTGCCGCCGAGCATCGCGGTGCCGCCGATGACGGCCGCGGTCACCGCGTAGAACATCGGCGTGTACCCGCCGGCGCTCGGGTCGATCGTGACGTCATAGAACGCCGTCTGCAGGCCGACGAGAGCCCCGAGCAAGGCACAGATCATGAAGTTGCCGTACTTGATCCGGCCCACTCTGATGCCGGACTCCCTCGCCCCGAGCAGGTTGCCGCCCGCCGCGACGGTATGCAGGCCCCACCTTGTCTGGGTGAGCACGACATGGAAGATGGCCACAAGCACGACCGCCCAGATGATCGCCGACCATGCGTACCCGCCGTTCTGGCTGCCGAAGAACTTGCCGACGCCCAGCGCAGCGCCGGGCACATTGGCCGGGTAGGCGTTGGAGGTGGTGAGCGTGAGACCGTACAGGATGAAGCCGGTGCCGAGCGTCGTGATGAACGACGGCACCCCCACCGTGACCGTGAGGAAGCCGTTGACCCAGCCGACAACGACGCCCAGGAGCAGGGCGATCAGGATCGCCGGGATCACCGGGACGCCGTAGAAGTCGATCAGGTAGTGCATCAGGAAGGGCGCGAACAGGAAGACGAAGCCGACCGACAGGTCAATCTCGCCGCAGATCAGCAGCAGCACCTCGCCGATCGCCAGGATGATGATGGGCGCCGCGAAGCCGGACAGCAGGTTGGTGATGTTCGCTTGCGACAGGAAGGCCGATGAGGCGACCGCGAAGTAGACCAGCAGCCCGACCGCGACAACGAAGATGGTCGCCTCGCGCTGCCGGACGAAAACGGCGCCGGTCTTCCTGGCCAGCGCCCACGGGTCGCTGCGTGGCGGCGGTTCACCTGGCTGCGGACCGACGACGTTCGCGCGCTGCTCAGCGGTCTCGCTCATAATGCCTTCGTTTCCCGTCCACGTTCATTTCACGCGCCGACGGCGGCACCCGTCCGCCACCGCGGATCTGGGTGTCCGCCGCCGGCTCGTCTCGCCATGTTCCAGCCTAGGCAGTGCTATGTCACGTGCTGGTGGTGCCGGTCGGCTGGATGATCGGGCCCGACCGCGGGATGTACTTCTCCGCCGTGGTCGAGCCCTCGAACCGGGTCGGGGTAGAGAGGTAGGGGCCGACCGTGGTCTTGGTCACGAAGGTCAGGCCGGTGTCGGTGTCCGGCGGGGCGAGCAGGCCGCCGGACAGCTTGTAGAGGTACAGGTACAGCACCGGCAGGAAGCCCTGCAGGTACGGGTTCTGGTCGATGGTGAAGTTCAGATGGCCGGCCTTGATCGCGCTGAGCGTGGTCGGCGTGAGGTCGAAGCCGCCAGCCGGGATCGTCAGGCCCGCGCCCGCCAGCGCCTGGGCGAGGAACTGGGTCGAGCCCGCGTCCACCGCGAAGGCGCCCTTCAGCGTGCTCTTGTGCGCGAGCAGGTAGGCCTTCTCCGCCGGGAGTTCCGCCGACGTCGCCGCGCCGGTGGCCTGGATGGCGACCTTGTAGCCCAGCGGGGTGAGGACCGATGCCGCGCCGTCGAAGCGCGGCTGGATGTTTCCGGTGCCCGGGGTCGCGATGAAGATGACGACGTCGCCGGGGGTGGTCACCAGGGACTTGATGCGCTCCCCCAGCTGCTGGCCGGAGGTGTACAGCGCCTGGCCGACGTAGCACAGCCGGTTGGTGCCGATCGAGGGGATACCCTTGGTGACGGTCCCGTCGGCGTTGTAGCTGATCACCGGGATGCCCGCGCTCATGGCCTTGGCCACCGGGGTGGTGAACCCGGTGGAGCTGATGACCGTGGTCGCGATGCCGGCCGCGCCTGCCGAGACGGCGGTGTTCAGGTAGATCACCATCTGCGCGACGCTGGACGTCGATGCCGAGCCGCCCCAGTTGGGCTTGGGCAGGCCGAGCAGCGCTGCGGCGTCCTGGAACCCGTACTGGGTGGGCACGAAGAACGGGTTGGTGTAGACGTGGTTGACGAACCAGAACTTCCATGGCGGCGTCTTCGGGAAGTTCCCGACCGTGCTCTTCGCGGCGCCGCCGGTGCTGGCGCTGCTGCCGCTGGACGAGCAGGCCGCCAGCAGCGCGGACGCCGCGGCGGTCGCGCTGACCAGCCCGGTGCCCTTCAGCAGGCGCCGGCGCGACGGCCCGTCCTGCATGTTGAGCGTTTCGATCGCTTCTTCGACCTTAGGGTCGACTTTGTCCATTACGAACCTCCGGATGATGTCCTCGGGACAGGACGCTGCCCAGCGTCGTGCCGCCCTTGCTGCCTCGGGATGATGACGACCCCGCCGCCGTCGGCAGCGGGCCGCGTCGTTGCGCGCCGCCGGGCGGAAGCCCGGATCCGAGCCAATGAGTCCCGGCACGCGATGCCGTCGCTCATGGCCACCTGACTTCCTGTCTCGTGGCTGTCCGTCGCGGGATCCACCTGAGGCCGGGCGTCGACGGAGCTGTCCGGTGCTCGGCCGCAGCCGAACGCTGGGCGGATGGCGCCACCTGCGGCGGCGTGGCCTGGCTGGCCGGGCCTGCCGCCCAGTGTGAGCGCTCACACGCTGGCGCGTTCGATAGCAACAAAGCTGTGATGCCATAAGCTAGAACAGACAGACTGGCTCGTCAATGAACAACTCTCACCAGATACGAACATGTGATCCTGGCGCTCCCGGGGGACGCCACGCACAGACCACGCAGCCGGCTCGCTTGCGGCGCGGGAGGGCCGAGAGATGCTCGCCAAGCACCGGCAGTCGCTGATCCTGCAGGACATCCGGCGCGCGGGCAGCGCGCGGGTCAGTGACCTGACCCAGCGCCTCGGCGTCTCCGACATGACCATACGCCGTGACCTGGAGGTCCTCGGCCGGGCGGGGCTGATCGAGAAGGTGCACGGCGGCGCCGTGCTAACGGGCGTGCCGAGCAGCCACGAGCCCGGTTTCGATGCCAAATCAGTGCTGGAGCGGCCGGAGAAGGAAGCGATAGCGAAAGCAGCCGCCGCCCTGGTCACGCCGGGCACCGCGATCGCGCTCTCCGCCGGGACCACCACCTTCGAGCTGGCCCGCCAGCTGCGCGAGATTCCCCGGCTCACGATCGTGACGAATTCCGTCCGGGCCGCGAACCTCATGGAGGGCGCCAGGCCAGCGGGCAGCGGCAGCGGCCGGTTCGCGGTCATCCTTACCGGCGGTGTCCGTACCCCGTCTGACGCCCTGGTCGGCCCGATCGCCGACCTCGTGATCCGGTCGCTGCATTTCGACCTGCTCTTCATCGGCTGCCACGGCTTCGACCCTGCGGCCGGGCTCACTACCCCCAACCTGGCGGAATCGGAGACGAACCGCGCGTTCGTGCGCTCGGCGCGGCGGGTCACTGTCATCGCCGATCACACCAAGTGGGGGATCGTCGGCCTGAGCTCGTTCGCCGACCTGGAGGACGTGGACACCCTGATCACCGACAGCGAGCTGCCCGCCGAGGCGCGCTCGCTGCTCGCCGAACGGGTCGGCGAGCTCGTGATCGCGGACGGCCGGCCCGGATAGGCTGCCCGTCCGGCCGCGAGGCGGCCGCCGGGCCAGACAGACATTGGGCGATGTGACCGCCCGGGCAGGCGGCCAGCACGGCCCCGCACCGCGAGCCGCCGGGCAACCCAGCCGCCGGGCCGGGCAGACATCGGGCGATGTGACCGCCCGGGCAGGCGGCCAGCACGGCTCCGCACCGCGAGCCGCCGGGCGGCGGCGGCTCAGCCGTCTGCGGGCTCCATCGCGGCGGCGAGCTTCATTGCTTCCTCGATCAGTGTCTCCACGATCTGCGACTCGGGGACCGTCTTGATCACCTCGCCCTTGACGAAGATCTGGCCCTTGCCGTTGCCGGACGCAACGCCGAGGTCGGCCTCCCTGGCCTCGCCGGGGCCATTGACCACGCAGCCCATCACGGCCACCCGCAGCGGGATGTCCAGCCCGTCCAGGGCCGCGGTGACCCGGTCGGCCAGGGTGTAGACGTCCACCTGGGCGCGCCCGCAGGACGGGCAGGACACGATCTCCAGGCCGCGGTCGCGCAGCCCGAGTGACTCCAGGATCGCGGCCCCGACCTTGACCTCCTCGACCGGCGGCGCGGACAGCGACACCCGGATCGTGTCGCCGATTCCCTCAGCGAGCAGCGCGCCGAACGCCACCGCCGACTTGATCGTCCCCTGGAACGCGGGCCCTGCCTCGGTGACCCCCAGGTGCAGCGGGTAATCACATTGCTGCGCGAGCAGCCGGTAGGCGTTGATCATGATCACCGGATCGTGATGCTTCACCGAGATCTTGATGTCGGTGAAGCCGTGCTCCTCGAACAGCGAGCATTCCCACAGCGCCGACTCCGCCAGCGCCTCCGGGGTGGCCCGGCCGTACTTGGCCAGCAGCCGCTTGTCCAGCGAGCCCGCGTTGACGCCGATCCTGATCGGCACCCCCGCGTCGCCGGCCGCGGCGGCGATGTCGGCGACCTTGTCGTCGAATGCCTTGATGTTGCCGGGGTTCACCCGGACCGCGCCGCAGCCCGCGTCGATCGCGGCGAACACGTACTTGGGCTGGAAATGGATGTCGGCTATCACCGGGATCTGGGACTTGCGCGCTATCTCGGGCAGCGCGTCGGCGTCGTCCTGCGACGGCACGGCCACCCGCACGATCTGGCAGCCCGTCGCGGTCAGCTCGGCGATCTGCTGCAGCGTGGCGTTCACGTCCGCGGTCACCGTCGTCGTCATCGACTGGACGGACACCGGCGCGCCGCCGCCGACCGGGACCGCGTGCTTGCCCTTGCCCACCATGATCTGGCGGGACTTACGGCGCGGCGCGAGCGGCTCGGGCGGCAGCTGCGGCAGGCCAAGATCAACAGTCATCGAAATGATCGCCTCATTGCACGAGATGAATCGGATTGAAGATGTCCGCCGTGACGAGAAGCAGCCCGAACCCGACGAGCAGCGCGAATACCCCGACGCTGACCGGGACGAGCTTCCGCATGTCCACCAGCCCGGGATCGGGCCGGCCGCGCAGCCGGGCCAGCCACGCCCGCGCCCGCTCGTAGATCACCACGGCGAGATGGCCGCCGTCCAGCGGGAGCAGCGGGAGCAGGTTGAAGGCGCCGACGAAGATGTTCAGCGAGATGACGATCAGCAGGACGTACGCGACCTTGATCTTCCAGCTGTCCTTCGCCGCGACCACCTGGGCGGTGATTCCCCCGACGCCCACGACGCTGGACACCTGGCCAGCGGGCGTGTGCGCCCTGTTCTTGGCGAACAGGTCGGGGATCGCGGCCGGCAGGTGCCCGACGGCACTGACCGAGCCGACCAGGACCTGGCTGAACGTCGAGCCCGCGTAGGAGATCGCACTCAGCGGGCCGAGCCGCTGGAAGGTCGCCGCGTTGCCGATCCCGAGGTAGGACCCGGCGCGGCCGGGGACGCCGACCGGGACGGCATGCAACACGAGCCGCCGGCCGGCCCGCAACACGGTGATGGCCACCGGCTTGCCCTCGGGCTGCGCCCTGATGGCCGCGCCGAGCTGGGTCCAGTTGCGCACCTGCCGGCCGCCGATGGCAATGATCTTGTCGTTGTTCCTGATCCCCGCGGCCCTGGCCGGGGAGACGCTCGTGTTGTGCTGGCACGATCCGTTGTCGAAGGCGGTCAAGGTGGCCGGGACGCACGGGCTGACCGCGCCGATCTTCGTCGAGTTGTCATTCGCCAGCCCGACCCCGAGCGCCAGCACGATCAGCAGGAAGAAGGCGAGGGCGAAATGCATGAACGATCCGGCCGCCAGCACGATCGCCCGCTGCCAGCCCGGCTGCCTGCGGAACGAGCGCGGCTCATCGCGGGGATCGACATCCTCCAGCGCCGTCATGCCGGTGATCTTCACGAAGCCGCCGAACGGGAGCGCCTTGACGCCGTACTCGGTCTCGCCCCTCGTCGTCGACCACAGCGTCTGCCCGAAGCCGACGAAGAACTGGGTGACCTTCATGTGGAACTTCTTGGCGGTCACGAAGTGGCCAGCCTCGTGCAACATGATCGAGATGAGCAGCGCGGCCACGAAAATGACCCAGCCAAGCAACAGGCTCATCCGGTCGCCTCTCCGTTCCCATGTGTCCCGCGCACGGTGTCAGGCTAGCCCCGGGGCCCCGTTCCCGTCAGCTCGCGCGCCCGGTCCCTGGCCCAGCGATCAGCGGCGAGCACGTCCTCAATCGCCGCAATGTCCCGTCCGGAACCGTCATGCTCAGAGACTACCCGGGCAACCGTATCGACGATCCCGGCGAACGGGATGCGGCCGGCCAGGAATGCCTCGACGCATTCCTCGTTCGCCGCGTTGTACACCGCAGGCATGGCACCGCCCGCCGTCCCGGCCTGCCGGGCGAGCGCCACCGCGGGGAACGCGTCGGTGTCCAGCGGCTCGAACGTCCACGCCTGCGCCGCGGTCCAGTCGATCGCCGGCGCGGCGCCGGCCACCCGGCCCGGCCAGCCCAGCGCCAGCGCGATCGGGATCCGCATGTCGGGCGGGCTGGCCTGGGCGATCGTCGAGCCGTCGGTGAACTCCACCATGGAGTGGACCACCGACTGCCGGTGCACGACGACCTCGATGCGGTCGAACCCGATGCCGAACAGCAGGTGCGCCTCGATCAGCTCCAGTCCCTTGTTGACCAGCGTCGCGCAATTGACCGTGATGACCGGCCCCATGTTCCAGGTGGGATGCGCCAGCGCCTGCTCCGGGGTGACCTCGCTCAGCTCCGCGCGGCTGCGGTGCAGGAACGGGCCGCCGCTGGCAGTCAGCACCAGCCGCCTGACCTCCTCGGCGTGCCCGCTGCGCAGGCACTGTGCGATCGCGGAGTGCTCGGAGTCGACCGGGACGATCTGGCCGGGGGCGGCCCGTGCCGTCACCAGCGGCCCGCCCATGATCAGCGACTCCTTGTTGGCCAGCGCGAGCACGCGGCCGGCATCGAGCGCGGCGAGCGTGGCGGCGAGGCCGACCGCCCCGGTCACCGCGTTCAGCACGATGTCGCACGGCCACGCCGCGACCTCGGCGACCGCGTCGGGCCCGGCCAGGATCTTCGGCAGCTGGCTGGCCCTCAGCCCTAGCGTCGCGGCCTGGGACGTCACTGCAAGCTGCAGGTCGCGGGCGGCACTGTCCCTGGCGACGGCCACTACCTCGGCGCGGAACTCCAGCGCCTGGCTGGCCAGCAGGCCGGGGTTGCCGCCACCCGCCGCCAGGCCGGCCACCCGGAACCGGCCCGGGTTGCGCCGGATGATGTCCGCCGCCTGGGTGCCGATCGACCCGGTCGAGCCGAGCAGGACGATGTCACGGCGGGGCAGATTCGCTGGCTCCTGCATTCCGCCATTGTCTCTCGGGCCGGCCGGCAGCCGTCAGCCGCACCATGATCTCGGGGACGCCAGCCCGTCTGCTGAGTGATCGTTGCTGGTCAGGAAGATCAGCTGACCTATCGCTGGGATCGCGCGGGCGTCCCCGCACTGGGCCGTAGATGCCAACGCCCTGCCGCAAGCCGACCTTGGCCCCCGCCGGTTCTCTGGCACTGATACTTTTATCGTCCTATGTGGTCATCTGCACACGGCGGGCACGCCTGATCTTGCGACGGGCCGTGAGCCTGCCGGGAGCACCTCATGAAGAGCATTGTCATCATGGCTGCCGTCCTTCTGTTCTCGGTGTCGGTCGCCGCTCTGTTCTCGGTGTCGGCCGCCGCTGGCCAGGCTCGCGGCGCAGCCGTGCCGACGACGTTTATCACCGTCAACGGCAACGGCGGGGGCCGCATGTACGACGGTGTCGGCGCCATTCTCGAAGGCGGCAACGCAAGGTACCTCGAGGACTACCCCCCGGCTCAGCGGGCGCAGATCCTGGACTACCTGTTCAAGCCGGGCTACGGGGCGTCGCTGCAGCTTCTGAAGCTCGAGATCGGCGGTGACGGGAACTCCTCCGACGGCGCCGAGCCGAGCGTGCAGCACACGGCCGGGCACATCAACTGCAACGCCGGCCATGAGCTGGCCATCGCCCGGCAGGCCGTGGCGCTCAACCCCCGGCTGAAGCTGTATGGCCTGCAGTGGGGAGCGCCCGGGTGGGTGGGCAGGAACGGCTCATTGTTCACCAGGGCCGATATCCGGTACCTGCTGGACTGGCTGGGCTGCGCGAGGCGGCGGGGCCTGACGATCAGCTACCTGGGCGGCTGGAATGAGCGGGATCATCACGGCCATGCCGGCTGGTACCGCAGGCTGCGCGCGGCGCTGGATGCGCACGGTTACCGGCACGTGCGGATAGTCGCCGGCGACAGCGGAAGAAGGTACCGCTGGGAGTACATCTCCCGCCGGGCCGTCGCGATCCTTGGCGCACACGCCAATTGCGGCAACCCAACCGGGGCCGCGGGCGCGCGGACGAAATGCACAAGCAGGAAGGTGGCGCGGCGGTCCGGGAAACCGTTGTGGGGCAGCGAGCTCGGCGGCATGGCTGCCGGGGCCCAGGCCGGCTGCAAGTCCCCGTGCGCCCAGGCCATGGACCGTGTGTTCACCCGCGAGTACATCGACGCCCGGGTGACCGGGATCCTGGAGTGGCCGGCCATCGACTCCATGCCAGCGGGTGTCCTGCCGTATGAGAACCGCGGCTTGCTGACCGCGGATCAGCCGTGGTCGGGCAGCTACCACGTCAACGCGATGACGTGGGCGATCGCGCACATCACCCAGTTCGTGTCGCCGCCGACAACGGCCAACCCGGGCGGCTGGAGGTACGCCAACTCCGCCAGCGGCTACCTGCAGGGCCACCGCGCCGACGGCTCCTACGTCACGCTGGTCCGCGGCACCCGGGACCAGTGGTCCACCATCATCGAGACCACCGCGGGCGGCACCCGGGCCCAGCGGGCCCGGTTCACCGTCACCGGGGGCAACGCGCTGGCCAGCAAGACCGTGCACGTATGGTCGAGCAACTTCCGAACCGGCGGCCCGGCGCAGTGGTTCGTCCGCAGGCCGGACATTACGCCGGTCCACGGGAGATTCACCCTGACCATCAAGCCCGGGTATGTGTACTCGCTGACGACCACGTCCGGCCAGGGCAAGGGAACCGCGGTCGGCCCGCCCCCTGCTGCCCTGCCGCTTCCGTACCGCAACAGCCTCTCCGCCGGAGGCGGCGAGCCCACCATGCTGGCGGCTGAAGACGGGTCCTTCGAACTGGCCCGGTGCAACCCCCCCGGCGGCGGCACGACGTGCACCGAGCAGACGACCCGGCACAAGCCGGTGCTGTGGGTCAAGAGCAGGCATCGTCATCCGTACGCGATCATCGGCAGCAGCCGGGCCAACTGCGTCATCACCGTGCATGTCATGCTTCCGCAGTCCGGCTCGGCCGGGCTCATCGGCCGGTACCACGCGGTGTCCGCGTCGCACGGCACCTACAACGCGTACATTTTCAAGGTCAGCACCGACGGCAACTTCGCGCTCAGGCTGAACAACGGCGGCACGGCGGCCGGCACCATCTCAGGGCAACGGCAGATCAGGCCGGGAACCGCCACCGTGCTGACCGCCGGCCAGACCTCGTTCACCCCGGGAAGATGGCACACCCTGTCCCTGTCCCTGTCCGGCAGCAGCATCCAGGCCAGCGTCGACGGCAGGCGGGTAGCCTCGCTGACCAACCGCGCGCTGGCCCGCGGGATACCCGGGATCGAAGTCGGCGGCTGGTATCCGGCCTACTTCTCCGGCCTGACCATAGCGAAGCCATGACCGGCGGGACTGTCATGATGAGGTCATGACCACGACCGCCCGGACGGCGCAGCAGGCTGCAGCCGGGCCGGCCGCGCAGCTGCCGGGCTGGCCGGACCGGGCCCGGGTCAGCGAGGTGACCGGGCAGCTGTCGGCCCTCCCCCCGCTGGTCATCCCGGCGGAATGCGATGCGCTCACCGAGCGCCTTGCGGCGGTTACCCGCGGCGAGGCGTTCGTCCTGCAGGGCGGCGACTGCGCCGAGACGTTCGCCGGCGCGACCGACGGCGCGGTCCGCGGCAAGCTGCAGACGCTGCTGCAGATGGCCGTGGTGCTGACCTACGGCGCGCGGGTGCCCATCGTCAAGATCGGCAGGATGGCCGGGCAGTTCGCCAAGCCCAGGTCACAGCCGGATGAGGTGCGCGACGGCGTGCGGCTGCCCGCCTACCGCGGCGACGCGATCAACGGGCTGGAGTTCACCGCGCAGGCCCGCAGACCGGATCCGGGCCGGATGATCCGCGCCTACCACTGCTCCGCCGTCACCCTGAACCTGTGCCGCGCCTTCGCCACCGGCGGCTACGCGGACCTGCACCAGGTGCATGCGTGGAACCAGGACTTCGTCGCGGGCAGCCCGGCTGGCCGGCGGTACGAGCAGCTGGCCGGCGAGATCGACCGGGCGCTCGCGTTCATGCGGGCCTGCGGTGCCGATCCCGACGAGCTGCGCTCTGTGGAGTTCTACTCCAGTCACGAGGCGCTGGTCCTGGACTATGAGCGGGCGCTGACCAGGACGGACGCGCGGACGGGGCAGCGCTACGACGCGTCAGCCCACTTCCTGTGGATTGGCGAGCGGACCAGGGCGGCCAGCGGGGCGCATGTCGAATTCGCCAGCGGCATCCGCAACCCGGTCGGGGTCAAGCTCGGCCCCGGCGCCGACCCGGCTGACGTCCTCGCGCTCATCGCCAGGCTGAACCCGCAGGCCCAGCCCGGCCGGCTCACCCTGATCACCCGGATGAGTGCCGGCCGGGTCCGCGACGCGCTGCCGCCGCTGGTCCGCGCCGTCACCGCCAGCGGCGCACCCGTCGCCTGGGTCTGCGACCCGATGCACGGCAACACCTTCGAGGCGCCGAGCGGCCACAAGACCCGCCGGTTCGACGACGTGCTCGACGAGGTGCGGGGCTTCTTCGATGTGCACCGCAGCCTCGGCACCCATCCCGGCGGCATCCACATCGAGTTCACCGGCGACAACGTGACCGAATGCGTCGGCGGCAGCTACCAGATCGCCGCTGCCGACCTGCACCAGCGGTACGAGACTGCCTGCGACCCCAGGCTCAACCGCAGCCAGGCGCTCGACCTGGCCTTCATGGTCGCCGAGAGCTACCGGCGGCCCGCGGCAGGCGGCCGGCTACCAGCAGCACAACCATAAAGACGAGTTACGGATGGTCCGGCGCCAGTGCCCGCCGCAGGCGGCAGCCACCGGACGGCGCTGGCCGCTGGTGCCGGGTCCGGGGGCCGGCCGTCCGCAGCGTTTGCGGCGCCGGGGCCGCAGCTCAGAGCCAGCCAGGAAGCACGGTCGACCGGCTACCTGACGGCGCTGGCGGCCGGCTCCCAGTCGGGGCGCAGCGGCATGCCCGACTGGCCGTTCGGGCCGAGCCGGACGCCGAGCATCTGGTGCAGCTGGATCTGGTTGCGCTCGAACCCGAGGCGGGAGCCCGCCATGTACAGCCGCCACACCCGGGCCGTGCCCTCACCCACCTCGGCGACCGCCTCGTCCCAGTGCTCGTCCAGGTTCGCGCACCATCCGGCCAGCGTCTTGGCGTAGTGCTCCCGCAGGTTCTCCTCATGCCGGACCTCGAATCCGGCATCGTGCATCAGCGAGACCAGGTGGCCGGGCGCCTCAAGCTCCCCGTCGGGGAACACGTACCGGTAGATGAAGCCGTCCGGCCGCCGGGCCGGCTCGGTGTTGTCCGTCCTGGTGATGCAGTGATTGAGCAGCCGGCCCTCCGGCTTCAGCTTGCCGTAGAGGAACGAGAAATAGCCGGGCAGCTGCGCCTTGCCGATGTGCTCGGTCAACCCGATGGAGCTGACCGCGTCGAACCCGGTCTCGGTCACGTCCCGGTAGTCCAGGTGCCTGACCTCGGCCAGCCCGGACAGGCCCGCGTCGTTGATCGCCTGCTGCGCCCAGGCCGCCTGCTGATGCGACAGGGTGACGCCGAGCGCGCGGACGCCGTACTCCCGCGCCGCGTGCATCACCATGCTGCCCCAGCCGCAGCCCACGTCGAGCAACCGCATCCCGGACGTCAGGCCCAGCTTCCTGGCCACCAGGTCGAACTTGTGCGCCTGGGCCTCTTCCAGGGTCGCGCCATCGCTCGGGTAGCAGGCGCAGGTATAGGCCATCGACGGGCCGAGCACCCACCCGTAAAAAGTATTGGACACGTCGTAATGATGCGAGATCGCGCTGGCGTCGCGAGCCTTCGAGTGCCGCCGGCCGGACAGCCACCTGCGGTTGACCCTGACCTCTTGCGGCGGCGGGGGAACCCGCGGCAGCAGCACCCGCGGGCCGCCGAGCTGGCGGAGCAGCCGGAGCCGCCCGGTGAAGTCCATGTCCATCCGCTGCGCCTGGAGCATCCGGGCGAGCGCAGCGTACATGTCGCCCTCGACATCGAGGTGGCCGGACACGTAGGCGCGGGCGAGCCCGAGCCCGCCCGGCGCCTGGGCCAGGTAGGACACCGCGGTCGGCGAGCGGACGGTGATCTTTACCGGCGAATTCTCCGGGCCGGCCTTACTTCCGTCGTAGGCGTGGAACTCTACCGGGGCATCGGGCCCCGCGACTCTCTCGAATACCTCGGCCAGTGCCATAGCCCAGTCCTTTCGTCACTGCCCGCGAACGCACTTCTCGTACAGGCCGGCCAGCCGGCCCGCCGGGTCGTACTCGCTCTTCAGCGCTGCGTATGCCTGCCCGTTGTAGAGCGCCCAGAAATCCTCCTCCGGGTAGAAAGCGGTCGAGTACAGGCCTTTATGCCCGCCGAGGCCGGTGACCAGGTCCTCGACAAGCCGGTTGTGGTAGCCGTCAGCGCGCCCCGGCGGCAGCGCGACGGTGCCCCAGAAGCCGAAGTTCACGTACGCCCGGTGCGGTTCGAGCGGGTAAAGCGGCCAGGCCCGGTCGCTACGCAGCCGCAGCGGGCACATCCAGACCGGGCTCATCCCGACCTGGGCAGCGAATGTCCGCAGGAACTCCGCCCCGCGCTCGACGGGGATCTCCACGTCCTGGATGACGTCTTCATGCTGGGGGGCACCGCGGCGGGCGTTCAGCATCGCCGACAGGCCGTGCCGGCGGTCCAGGGCCACGAGCTTCCTGTACACGTCGGAGCGACGGTACCTTCGCGGCCAGAGCCGCCGGATGACCGGCCGCTGCACGCCGAACGGTCGTGAGCACCAGAACCAGTCGGTGTCCCACCGCCATAGGTAGTCACGGATGGTGAGGAAGTCTTCGTGCGGGCCGCGGATGGACTGGTAGTACACGCGCTCCCTGGTGTAGTCGCTGCGCCATGGCGCTACCTCGCTGAACGATCCGACGGTCAGGTACAGCTCGTCCAGGCCAAACGCCGTGCCGTCGACGAAGTCGGCCCGGTGGCCCTGGTAGCTGCCATCGGCCGCGATCGCGGCGATCGCGTCCATGCAGTCCTCGGGGCTGCCGAAGCGGAAGTGCCGCAGGTGCACGAACGGCTGCACCGGCTCGAGCTCGATCGTCAGGGAGAGCGCGTAGCCCAGCGTGCCGTAGGAGTTCGGGAAGCCGCGGTAGAGCGCGTCGTGCGAATTGCCATCGGCGGCGGTGACGACCCTGCCGTCGCCGGTGAGGATCTCCATTTCGAGCACCGACTCGTGCGGCATGCCGCTGCGCAGCGAGGTGGACTCAATGCCCAGGCCGGTCACCGCGCCGCCGATGGTGATCGTTTTCAGCTGCGGCACGACCAGCGGCATCAGGCCGTGGCGCAACGTCGCATCGGCAAGATCCTGGTAGGTCGTCATGCCGCCAGTTACCGCCGTCAAGGACTCCGGGTCGACGCTGAGCACCCGCCCGAAGGCGGACACGTCCAGGCCAGGGGCGGCGGCCCGGCTGTTGTTACGGGCGCCGTTGCGGGTGCCGTTGCGGGTGCCGGAACCTGAGCTGGCGCCAGTGCGCGAACCGTTGCGCGCGGCCGGTGCGGCCTCGCGGCCGGCGAACCTGAACAGGTTCGATGTGCGCTTGGCCAGCCGTACCGGGCTGCCCGGCGGGATCGCGGCGTAGGCGGCCTGCAGGCTGGCGACGGCCGCCCGGTGCGCCGCCGGCTTCTCCGCCGGGACTGCCCGGATTGCCGGGCTGTCGGGCGCCTTCGCGGCGCGCTCCGGCTGGCCGCGGCCGCGCAGACTGCCGGTGTCGGTGACGTCAGTCACAAACGTCCTCCCCGCGCTCGCAGCCATGTCCGCCCTCCGCGCAGAAGGCAAACCAGGAAGACAAATGGCCAAGGTCTACGCCCAGCTGGACGAACGACTCACGAAGTTTATCGTGGCTCAGCCGATCTTCTTCGTGGCCCAGCCGATCTTCGTGGTCCAGCCGATCTTCTTCGTGGCCACCGCGCCAGGCCGGCCGCGCTGATCCGCCTGCGGCACGCTGACTCCTAGAGTTGGCGCATGCGGATCGCGCTGCCCGCGGCACGCTGACTCCTAGAGTTGGCGCATGCGGATCGCGCTGCTCAACTCAGGCCTCGGGCTGCTGGCCGCGGCCGCGCAACTACACCGGCTTCGCCCCGACGCTGACCTGGTGCTGTCGATGGACCCGGATGGGATGCCATGGGGGGCGCGAACGCCAGCTGACATAGCGGAGCGCTCGCTGTCCTGCGCCCGGGCGGCTGCCGCCTACCGGCCGGACGTGCTCGTGTTCGCCTGCAATACCGGCTCCGTGCATGCTCTCGGGGCGCTGCGCGAGGAGTTCGAGCCAGGGATCCCGGTCGTCGGGACTGTTCCGGCGATCAAGCCGGCCGCGGCAACCAGCGACGCAGTCGCGATCTGGGCAACCGCGGCCACGACGGGCAGCGCTTACCAGCGCGAGCTCATCAGCGAGTTCGCGGCCTCAGCGCAGGTCGCCGAGGTCGCCTGCCCCGGCCTGGCCGATGCAATCCATGCCGGCGATGCGTCAGCGGCCCGCGCCGCGATACTGGACGCGGCGGCTCGGACTCCGGCCGACTGCGGCGCGATCGTGCTCGGCTGCACCGAATATGAACTCGCCGCTGACCTGATCGGCGATGCACTGCCCGGTGCTGTGCTTTTCGGATCGGCGGCCGCTGTTGCCGCCCAGGCACTGCGCCGGGCCGACACCGCGGGCGACGGTTCCGGCCAGGCACCAGGGACCGGCCCGGCTAGCGCAGCCGCGCCCGAAGGCGGCATTGCCCCAGGTCGCGCGGTCAGCATCGGCTGCGGGGCCAGGACCGCACCCGATCCAGGCACCGTGCCCGGCCCCGGCACCGCGCCCGGCCCCGGCTCCGCAGACAACCTCGGCACCGCAAGCAACTCCAGCATCGCAAGCAACTCCAGCATCGCACAGAACCCTGCCACCATTCGCAACACCACAAACGACCTAGCAACGTCAGGCAACGCCAGCTCCGCGGACGACTTTGCCGCGGCGCGCAACGCCGGCATAACTCGCGGCGTAGCGACGTCAGGCAACGCCAGCACTACGCGAGCCGCCAGCACGGGCACGCTGCAGGTCTTGCTCAGTGGCCGATCATCGGGCCTGCCTCCGGCCGCATTGCGCTACCCGGAAGGCCGTCTCCTCGCCGCCTTGCCTCCCGCTCCGCCGCCATCTGCCCAACCAGTGACAGGCAATCCGGCCGCTGGCTCGTCATTGCCGATCCGGACCTGATGGATGTCCCGTTGCTAGGCGCCGGCGGGCTGTTCCGGAATCGATTTGGGTGGCGGATGTCGTGGTAGCCCGGTCGGCTGGCCTTGTGGCGGGCCGGAGGGTTTCCCGGTGCTGGCGGGGGCCTGAGGGTCGCTGGGCTGGCCTGGCCCTGTCAGCCGGGCTGGCTGGCCAGGGCTTGCAGCGCGGCGGCGGTGAGGTGGCCGGTGGTGATGGCCTTGAACAGGTTATGGACAGCGCAGGTGAACTTCCATTCGGCGGCTGCTTTGGGTTTTCCGCGGACCGATAGCTGGCGGAATCTCATGTTGTGCTTGATGTTGCCGTGCGGGGTCTCGGCGATGTGGCTGCGCTGGCGGTAGGCGGTGATGCCGTCTTGGGTGGCCAGCCGGGCGGTCATCGCGGTGACCGCGGCGCTGGCGGGCGCGGCGGCCTGGCCGTCGCCGCGGGCGGCCCGTTCCAGGGTCCGGTGCTTGCCGGTGGCGATCAGCCGGTCCGGGCCGGGGAGGGTGAGGTTGTGCTCGGACAGGTAGCCGGCGTCGCTGAGGAACAGCTTGATCGGGCTGTCCTGGCCGCCGGCGGCGGGCTGGCATGCGGCGGGGGCGTCGTCGTCCCCTGCGGCGGCATGTTCGCCGGCGGCGGGCGGGCTGCCCGCGCCGGCGGCGGTGGCGTCCGGGGCGGTGGAGGCGGGCTGGTGTGCGGCGCCGGAGGCGGCGTCGCCTGGGCTGGCGGCCGGCGGGCCGGCCGGGGCGGGAGCGGGCTGGCGGGCGGTGATGAAGGCGGCGGCGTCCTCGGCGGCGCGCAGCATCGGCTCGAACCAGGCGGTGTCGGCGGGGTCGTCGGTGAGCTCGGTGGCGATGATCAGCCCGTCGGCGCTGGTGACGTTCTGGGCGTTGTAGCCCTCGATGAACCCGCCGCCGCGGACCGGCATCAGCCGCGCGTCCGGGTCGGTGATATTGCGCACCGGCTGGACCGGCTGGCCGTCCTTGCCTTTCTTCTGCCCGGCCGGCGGGCGGGCCTGGGCTGCGGCGGCCTGCGCTTTTTCCAGCCGGGCCGCGGCGGCCCTGGCCCGGCAGTGCTCGCTGGCCGGGGACCGGGGCCGGTTCCGCAGGCCCTTGCCGCCGCCGGCCAGCGCGGCGGCGTTGCGGGCCTGCCAGTCATCGATCCGGGCCTGCTGGGCGGCGGTGACCTTCGCCAGGTTCAGCCGGGCCAGCTCCACCGCCGCCTCGGCCGGGTGCGCCCCGGCCCGCGGCGCCCCGGCCCGGGCCGCCTCCACGCTGGCCCGCGCCAGCGCCTCCCGCTCCGCCGCCGCGGCGGCGCGGTCGGCTTCCAGGCTGGCCAGCGCCGCGGCGATCCGCCCGGCGCGGCGGCGCGGCGACCAGCAAGCCCCGGGCACCTCATCGCCGCGCGCCCCCGCGCCGAACAGCGCGTCCTCGGCCTGGTCGGTGTCGCCGTGGCGGGCGACGGTCGCGGCGGCCAGCTCCCGCAGCTTGTCCTCGGTCCGGTTCGCCGACCTCGACGCGTTCGCGGCGATCTTCATCCCGTCCAGCGCCACCACCCCCAGCCTGCCCATGCCCAGCCGCGCGCACAGCGCCAGCACCCCGGCGAAGAACTCCTCCATCGCGCCGGGGAACGCCTTGCGGAACTCGGCGAACGTCACGTGATCGGGGGTGTGCCCGGCGCAGATCACCTTGAACGCCACGTCGGTGCGGCACAGCTCCTCGATCCGCCGCGAGGAGGTGACCTGGTGGGCGTACGCCCACGTCAGCACCGTCACCAGCATGTCCGGGTCATACCCCGCGGCGCCCGCGCCGCCGGTGCGCCGCAGCGCGTGGAACGCGGCAGTGTCCAGATGGCGCTCGACCGCCTCGATCACCAGCCACACCGGGTGGTGCGCCGGCAGCCAGTCCCGGATGTCGGGGGGCAGCAAGAACGCCTGGTCACGGTTCACCGGCCGGTACCTCTTCGCCATACCGTAATCATCTCAAAAGATCACGAATACGGAGGAAAGGCACGCCGGGCAGCCACGGTCAATTCTCGAACAACCCGATATATGCCTAGCGAAGTCACATCCATAGCTCGCGAAGTGACATCCATAGCTCGCCGAGATCCTTAGCGCGGGAGACGGCGCCGGGCCACAGTCGTTACTGATCGTTTACGTGTCGGCTGGATTTCATGCGATCAACGCCGGGTAATCAACGCTACGCTTAGTAGTCACAGAGGCGCGTTTGGTAACTCAGAGTGAGAGCTGGTCAG
>DATGVY010000252.1:0-2636 GCA_035299845.1 Streptosporangiaceae bacterium | reverse complement strand
AACCTCGGTTACCGGCGTGTGGGTATTCACGCACCGGGTGTAGATGTCGGCGCACACGGCCGCCCGCGGCGCACGCCGCTGCCCGCCGACCAGGTCGTGATCGGCGCGCAGCACGTCCAGCAGGTCCGCCACGTCGGCCTGGTCGATGACGCTGAACTCCGGCGGCAGCGAGAACGACTCGGCGTGCGCGCGGATGATCTGGTGGGCCACCGCGTGGAAGGTCCCGCCGCAGATCCGCTCGTCCGCACCTCCCCCCCGCGGCGCGACCCTGGCCAGCATGTCGTCAGCGGCGCGGCGGGTGAACGTCAGCAGCAGGATCCGGCTGGCCGCCGCGCCCTGCGCCCGCAGCCAGGCCGCCCGCGCCACCAGCGTGCGTGTCTTGCCGGTCCCGGCGCCCGCCAGTACCAGCAGCGGCCCGGGACCGTGGGTGGCGGCCTGCCGCTGAGAATCGTTCAGGCCTTCGAGAATGTTGGCCGCTTCGAACATGCAGACGAATGTAACCACACCGGGCGCTACAGGCCAGGCCCCTCGCCGGCCCCGGCGTGGGCGCCGCGGCGCGGCCCCCGTAAGTTCGGGTATCCAGGATTTGTTACCCAGGAGGTGACCCCCGCGTGAGCGCCGCCACTGACCTGCTCATCGACGCGTTCGGGAGGATCCGTGAGGCCGTGCACGAAGCAGTCGACGGCCTGACCCCCGATCAGCTGGACTTCCGCCCGGACAGCCAGGCGAACTCGATCGGCTGGCTGGTCTGGCACCTGACCCGGATCCAGGACGACCACATCGCGGGCGTCGCGGGTAAGGGGCAGGTGTGGACGGCAGAGGGCTGGGCCGACCGGTTCGGGCTGCCGCTGTCGCAGGCGGACCACGGCTACGGGCACTCGGCCGACCAGGTCGCTGTGGTTCGGGTGAAGTCCGGCGAGTTGCTGACCGCGTATCACGACGCTGTCTATGAGCAGACCATCCACTACGTGCGGCACCTGGCCGATGCCGACTTCACCCGGGTTGTGGACTCGTCGTGGGATCCGCCGGTCACCCTCGGCGTGCGGCTGGTCAGCGTGATCTCCGACGATCTGCAGCACGCCGGGCAGGCCGCCTACCTGCGCGGCCTGATTCTGCTCCAGTAAGCCTGGCCCGGTCTGCGGTCCGGCGCTGAGGTCCGTCCCCTTACGCCCGCCTCCCCCCGGCCACCGCCTCCGGCGGGCGTCCCCGGGCGATCTTGGACGCAAATTGCTGCTCGGGCAGCACCTACGGTCCACTCTTCGCGGGCTAGCCGTGACGGCGTCCTGACAAGCCCGGAGCCGCTCCAGCCTCGTGGCATCAGGGCGCGAGGGCTCACTGCTGGCTGAGGGCCAGGCCCAGGGCGACGGCGTAGCGATGGCCGACGGGCTGGCCGGGGAGTGTGCCGCCGACGCTCGCCCGGCCAGCCGGTATGCCGGCCGGGAGGGTGCGCAGCGCCGCGCCGAGTAGTTCGTCGTCCCCGGCAGGCCCGCCGACCAGCAGAACCTGCCGCAGGTCCGGGCCGAGCGTCCGCAGTGCACGATCCAGGTTCGCCGAGAACACCGCCTGCTTGAGCCGCAGCCGGACGGCCCGCCACTCGGCGGGGCTGTGCCGGCGGTCGAAGGGCAGCAGCCCCGCGGGGCCGGACACCGCGAGCATGCCGATCATCGCCGCCGCGGCGGGCCGGTCCAGGAACCCGCGGCTGCCGTCCTCCGCCTCGAACCGCTGGCCATCGGTCACCCGCAGGCACGGGCCCCGCTTCACCCAGTCCGCCGCCGCGCGCGGGACGCCGAGCGTCTCCGCGATCGCAGCGGTGAGCAGGTCACCGGCCCCCGCCGCGACCACCTCGCCGTCCGGGGCGATCACGTCGAGGGTGCCGGCGCCCACGTCCACGACTACGGCGTCGCCGCGGGCACCCGGCGTGGTGCAGGCTCCCAGCCGGGCTGCGGACGGCTCGCTGAGCACGCAGCGGACGGGCCGGCCGAGCAGATCGCCGAGCAGCGCCGCGTGATCGATGTGCCGGTCGAGGCGGTGCAGCGACGCGACGAGGACTGCCCGTCCCAGGCTGCCCCGCCGGGCGGTCGCCGTGTCCGCCACAGCCGCCAGGTCCACCGCGAACAGGTCATCCACCTCCACCTGTCCCGACTGGGTGGACAGGGCACGCACCGCACCCACCGGCCAGCCGGGCAGCTTCGCGCACGCCGTGCGCAGCGTCACCCGCTCGCCGCTCGCCATCACCCATGGCTCACCGGAGCGGTGGCCATCAGCCGCCGCGCCCTGGAGGCCGACGACAGCGTTCGAGTAGTCCAGCAGCGACCTGCTCAGCGTGGTCGCGTCGGCGGACTCGGCTTCGCCGAGTGACAGCGCCGCGCCCAGCGCGACCGGGTCGGCCAGGAGTGTCAGCGGCTGGCCGGGCTGGCGCACCTCCACGGCGAGCAGGGTGCAGGCCTCGATCGAGGCGGGGTCGACCTGGTCGATGACGGGCACCTGGCCGTCGAGCCGGTTGGCGATCAGCACGCCCTCGTCACCGGCCACGAGCACAGCGCCGACTGGCACCCCCGTGCTGCGCAGGCCGCGCAGCCGCTCCGCGGCGCGGGCATAGCCGAGGCCGGGCGGGACCACGGCAATCACCGGCCCGT
>DATGVY010000251.1:0-1980 GCA_035299845.1 Streptosporangiaceae bacterium | reverse complement strand
CACGATGCCGAGCACCTCGGCCTCGTGCACGGTGAACGAGACGCCGTCCACCGCCCGGACCACGCCGTGCCCGGTGGCCAGGTAGCTGCGCAGGTCCCGGACGGTCAGCAGCGGGCTGGCTGATGCGCTCACCGGTCACCGGCCCGCAGCACGTCGGCGAGCCCGTCGCCGATCAGGCTGAACGCGACGCCGACGAAGACCACGGCCAGGCCGGGCAGCGTCGCCAGCCACCACGAGGTGAGGATGTAGTTCTGGCCGTCGGAGATCATCGTCCCCCACTCGGGGGTGGGCGGCTGCGCGCCGAGGCCGAGGAAGCCGAGCGAGGCCGCCAGGATGATGTTGCCGATCGCGTCCACCATCGAGAAGATGATCACTGCTGATGCCGTGTTCGGCAGGATGTGCCGGAACATCACCCGCAGCCTGCCATAGCCCAGGGCGCGGGCGGCCAGCACGTACTGCTGCTTCTTGGCCACCACCGTCTGCGCCCGCATGATCCGCGCGTAGGCCACCCAGCTGGTGATCCAGATCGCGACGAACACGTTGAAGATGCTGGGGCCGAGCATTGCGATGATGGCGATGATGAGGACCAGGAACGGGAAGGCGAAGAACAGGTCGACGATCCGCATGAGCAGGCTGTCGACCTTCCCGCCGAAATAGCCGGCCACCAGCCCGATGATGGTCCCGGAAACCAGCGTGACGCTGGTCGCGCCGAACGCGATCGCCAGGTCGATCCGGCCGCCGTACAGGATCCGGGCCAGGATGTCCCGGCCGAACTGGTCGGTGCCGAGCAGGTGACCCGCCGTCAGCGGCGGGACCAGCGGGTGCAGCACGTCGAGCGTAGTCGGCGACTGGCTGAGCAGGACAGGGGCGAGCAGCACGGCGGCGATGGCGATCACCAGCAGCGTGACGCCGCAGATCAGCGCGAGCCGCCGCCTGGCGAAGCTGCGGCGGCGGCCAGCCGCCTTGGTGGCGGCCTTCATCAGCAGCTCGGACGGGCTGGCCGCCCAGATCGCGCTCATGCCCCGATCTCCTGCCCGACCCGGGGGTCGAGTGCGGCCTGGGTGATATCGGTGAGCAGGTTGATGCCGACGATGAGCACGGCGAACAGCAGCGTGACCCCCTGGACGACGGGGTAGTCGCGGGAGGAGACGGAGCTGACCAGCAGCGTCCCCAGGCCGGGCAGCGAGAAGACGTTCTCCACCAGCACGGTGCCGCTGATCAGGTAGGCGAGGTTGACGCCGAAGACAGCGACGACGGCGAGAACCGCGTTCCGGAAAACGTGCTTCCACAGCACCCGGGACCAGCGGATGCCCTTCATCCGGGCGGTGTCGATGAACTCCGCCTGCAGCGTGGCGATCGTCGCCGCTCGCAGGCTGCGGACCAGCACCGTGGAGAAGCTGAGCGCGATCGTCAGGGCCGGCAGCAAGAGGTAGTAGACATGCCCGCCGAAGCCGCGGCCGAAGCCGCTCAGCGGGAACGCGTGCACGTGCACGCTGAAGATCAGGAGCAGGATGATGCCGAGCCAGAAGGGGGGCATCGCGAAGCTGAGCGTGAAGAAAACCCGGGATGACTGGTCGACGATGCCGCCGCGGCGCAGGCCGGACATGAACCCGATCGGGAACGAGATGACCGCGGCGAGCACCGCGCTGTAGATGATCAGGAAGACGGTCGGCATGATGTGCTGGCCGATCACAGTCGTCGCGGACTCTCCGTAAAAAAAGGAAAAGCCGAGGTTGCCGTGGAAGAGCCGGTCCATGAACAGCGCGTACTGCGACCAGATCGGCTTGTTCAGCCCGAGTGTGTTGTCGATGGCCACGGCGCGGGTGTGGGTGTAGCTGCTGCCCAGGATGGCCAGGGCCGGATCGCCGGGGATCAGCCGGAGCAGGAAGAACGTCACCAGGGTGATGCCGAACATCAGGATGACGAGATGGACGAGCCGCCGGGGCAGGGCGCCGAACCGGCTCACGGGCTGCCTCCCTC
>DATGVY010000250.1:0-2120 GCA_035299845.1 Streptosporangiaceae bacterium | reverse complement strand
GATGTGCAGGATCTTGGCGCGCTTGGACAGCAGGTTGAGCAGGTGCTGGTCGCTGGCAGCGACGTTTGGCGCGCCGGCGGCGGCCATCGTGCCGTCGACGCTGTCGAAGAACGCGGTCAGCTCCCGGGCGCCGGGCCCGGCCGGCATGATCCCGTTCTGGTAGTTGCGGTATTCCCCGGCGACCAGGTTCAGGTTCCGTTCGGCCTCGAACTCGCCGATCTCGGCGAGCAGCCTGGCCTGCGCGCCGCCGGGCCGGGAGGTGTACCCCTCGGTGGTCGCGGCGCTGACGTGCTTCAAGGCGACTCTCGCGGCGAGCAGCCCGCCGGGCCGGCAGGCGATCTCCTGGGCCAGGGTGCGGCGCATCATCCGCGGGTTCACGGGGCCGCCGGGGATCGGTGCCAGGCCCAGGCGCTGCCCGGCCGGCCCGTTGACCCAGGTCCGCAGCCTGGGATAACGGACGGAGAAGGCGAAGGAGCCGAACACCGCCGCGTCGGGGGCGGTGTCATCGCACAGCTGCCCGGCGAGGGCGATCGCCCGGCCGGCCTCTTCGACGACGACCCACTCGTCGTCGAGGCCACCCAGACCCTGGCCCTTGATCAGCTTCCCGGCCAGCCGGTAGCGGGTCAGGCCGGATGCCGTGACGGTGCTGCGCCGGCAGCCGGCGCGCAGTTCCATCAGCTCGCAGCTGCGCATCCCTGTGATCATGGCGGTGAGCACCAGGCAGGCGGTGTGCAGGAAGCCGGCCAGGCAGCGCGCCTCCCTGGTGTCCAGCGGGACGGTCCACGGAATCGCGGTCGTGCCGCCGGCGACGGTGACGGCGGCGGCATCGCGTGCCCACGGCCTGGCGAGGCCGACTCGGCCGAGGACGTCGAGGATCACCGGCCGGCCTGTGGTCATGATGGCGGGGTCGAGCCGCCTGGCGCCGGCGGCGTTCGCCAGGGCCGCGAAGCTGACGTGCAGCAGCGGGTCGCCGGGCGCCCACCCCATGGCCAGGCGGGCCTGGGTGCCCGCGTTGCCGAGTGCCGGCAAGGGCTCGCAGGCGTCGCGGTGCCGGCCGAGCACGGTGTGCAGCTCATCGAGGGTGGCCTCGGTGGAGCGGGGTCCTTCGCTTGCCAGGCGATCCTGGTGGATCCTCTGGCGCAGGGCCACCACGTGGGGCCCCAGCGTTTCGGTCATGTAGAACGCCGCGGCCAGCAGCGGCTGCAGGATCTGCTGGTCCAGCGGCGGTGTCTTGTTCTCACCGCCGTTACGCATCCCTGCGACCTGGGAGGAGGTCCGCCCCCGCCAGGGGGTGAACCCGCCGGCGTAACGGTCGGCGGTGAACAGCTCGCCGTAGCCGGCCAGCTCGATGATCACGGCGGCAGGTATGCGCAGCGACGCGTCGTCGAGGGTGCCGATCACAGCACCTGCCGCGTTCTTGCGGCGGCGGCGTCCGATCAGGTACCGGTCGCAGTGGTCCTGGGTGACCTGCCCCAGCGAGGCGATCCGCTGGCTGGTCAGCCAGTTCAGCCAGCCGGCCGTCTCGGCCAGCCGGGTCCGGCAGGACTTCAGGGTCAGCGGGACCCGGCAGGCGCCGGGCAGCACCGCCACGACCGGGTCGGCGGGCGCCAGGCGGGCGTAGATGTACTCCTTGGCGACCAGCCGCCACCGCCGGTCGGTGATGGCGGTGAAGCCGAGCCGGCTGTCGCGCAAGTCCAGGTAGGTGGCCAGGCCGGCGACGTCGCCGAAGTCCCGCACGTCCTGGTCGAACATGACGGTCCGCCCACCGGGCACCAGGGGCAGGGCGGCGGCGGCGCACACATCCGATCCGTTGAACGGCGAGCGGTCGCCTGCGCCGTCGTGGCGGGCGGCGGGGCCGGGCGCGGTCATGAGGTGCTCTCCTCGGGCCGGAGCGGCAGGGCGTGGTCGTCGTTGCCGGCGTCGGCCGCGGCCGCGGTCAGCACGGGTTCGGGATAGTGCTGCAGGACCTCGTCGATGCGGGTCGCATAGGGGCCGAAGGTGGCCATGAACTGCGCGGTGGGCAGCTGCGCCCACTGCCGGGCAAACCATGCCTTGAGGCGGAGCAGGTTGCCGGCGTGCCGCGGTGCGAAGATCGCGAGCGGGCAGAGCAGGCAAACCCA
>DATGVY010000249.1:0-2994 GCA_035299845.1 Streptosporangiaceae bacterium | reverse complement strand
GACGATCCGGGTCGGCTCCGGCGGCGTGATGCTGCCCAACCACGCTCCGCTGGTGGTGGCGGAGCAGTTCGGCACGCTGGAGGCATTGCACCCGGGCCGGATCGACCTGGGCATCGGCCGGGCGCCCGGTACCGACCAAGGCACCGCGCTGGCGCTGCGCCGCACCATGGAAGGCCTGTCGGCTGACGCATTCCCGCAGGAGCTGGCTGCCCTGATCGGGCTGTTCACCGGGGACGATCCCGGGGCGCGGATCACCGCGATGCCCGGCCGGGGTGACATGCCGGCCATCTGGCTGCTCGGCTCCAGCGGGTTCAGCGCGCAGCTGGCCGGCCTGCTCGGGCTGCCGTTCTCCTTCGCCCACCACTTCAGCGCCGCCAACACGGTGCCCGCGCTGGCGTTGTACCGCGGAAATTTCCGCCCGTCGCGATGGCTGCAGCGGCCGTATGCGATGGTCGCGGTCAGCACCATCTGCGCGGATACCGACGAGCGGGCGCAATGGCTGTCCGGCCCGGCCGCCCTGTCGTTCCTGCAGCTGCGCGCCGGAGCGCCGCAACCGCTGGCCAGCCCCGACGAAGCCGCGGCGTATCCGTACACGCCGCTGGAGCGGCACATGGCGGGGGAGCGCTTCGCCGGCCAGGCGATCGGCTCCCCGGAGACGGCTGGCCGGCAGCTGTCCAGCCTGCTGGAGCGCACCGGCGCCGATGAGCTGATGCTCACCGCGCTGGTGTACGACATCGAGGACCGGATCCGGTCGCTCGAGCTGATCGCCGAGAAGGTCGCGTCCGGCTTGCGCAGAGCCGGGCCGATGCCATAACCGAAAAGGGCTATCCGGATCACGGCAGTAGAGTGCGTGCATGGGGCTGCCCTCACCGGTGGCCGGGGTGCACTACCCCGGCAACCTCGCCGCGCTGCGTTCATGGTTCCCGGATGACGCGGCCTGCCTGGACTATCTGGACTGGCTGCGGTGGCCTGACGGCTTCCGCTGCGCGCACTGCGGCTCCGGGAAGGGCTGGCGCCTGGCGGAGGGCGGCTGGTCTTGCGGTGGCTGCCGCAAGCGTGTGCGGGTCCTGGCCGGCACGGTCTTCCAGGACACCCGCACGCCGTTGACGGTGTGGTTCGAGGCCGCGTGGCTGATGGCCGTGACGAAGAACGGTGTCAGCGCGGCATCTCTGCGGCCGCTGCTCGGGCTGGGGTCCTACGAGACCGCCTGGGCGATGTGCCACAAGCTGCGCACTGCGATGGGCCGCACGTCGGCGGACCTGCTCAGCGGGGACGTCGAGGTCGACGAGACGTTCATCGGCGGCGTCAAGACCGGCGGGAAACGTGGCCGCGGCGCGCCCGGGAAGGCGTACGTGGTGATCGCGGTCGAGTCCAGGGAAAAGGGGTTCGGCCGATGCCGGCTGCAGGTCGTGGAGAAGATCGACGCCGTGCACCTCGGGGAGTTCCTGCACCGCCACATCGCCCCCGGCTCGGTTGTCATCAGTGACGCGCTGCAGTCCTACCCGCCCGCGATCGCGGACACCTACGGACACAAGCCGTTCAACATCAAGCGCACCGGCTTGCACGCCCACGAAGTGTTGCCTGGGGTACATCGGGTAGCGAGCCTGCTCAAGCGCTGGCTCGCAGGCACCCACCAGTCCGGCGTCTCCGCCGAGCACCTGCAGTCCTACCTCGACGAGTTCACCTTCCGGTTCAACCGCCGCCACTCGCGCGCTCGCGGGCTGCTGTTCTTCCGCCTGCTGGAGGGTGCCGTGATCGCTGCACCGACGACGATGCGCGAGCTGATCAAGGTACCGAACCCGCACCCCGCGCTCGCGCCCCCGCCGGCAAGGCCCGTGTGGCCGGAAAGCCTTGTGGCAGAGCCACTTGACCGCCCCTGGCGAGACACCGAGCCGTCAGAGCTACTGCCGTGATCCGGATAGCCCTCTAACCGAATGGCCTGCCGCGGACGGCGGCCTTGAGCACGGGAGCCAACCTGCATGCCTGAGCACGTGCGTGACCACCTGGGACGGTTCGGAGTCTGGCGGAGCGGCGGCCAGGTGACGCCCGAGCTAGCGGCCGAGATCGAGCAGGTCGGCTTCGGCGCGCTGTGGCTTGGCGGCTCGCCGGGCGGAGACCTCGGCCAGGCGGAGCAGCTACTCGGCGCGACGGCCACGTTCAAGCTGGCAACGGGCATCGTGAACATGTGGCAGAGCGACGGTCACGAGGTCGCGGCGTCGTTCAGGCGGGTCGATGACCGGTTTCCTGGCCGGTTCCTGCTGGGCGTGGGCGCGGGCCACCGTGAGGCCGTCCGGCAGTACGCCAGGCCCTACGAGACGCTGACGAGCTATGTCGACGTGCTGCTCGGTGACGGCGTCCCGGCGGCGAGCCTGGTGCTTGCCGCACTCGGCCCGCGGGTGCTGCGCCTGGCCGCGCAGCGCACCGCCGGCGCGCACCCCTACCTCGTCACACCCGCGTACACGAGGCAGGCCCGTGCCGTCCTCGGCGCCGGGCCGCTGCTGGCCCCTGAGCAGAAGGTGGTGCTTGACGCCGACCCGCAGCGGGCGCGCGCCATCGGCCGCCAGCGGGTGCAGACTCCCTACCTGGGGCTGGTCAACTACACGAGCAATCTGCGCCGCCTGGGCTGGAGCGATGCCGACCTGAGCGGAGGGGGCAGCGACGCGCTGATCGACGCGCTCGTCGCGCACGGCAGCGCCGGCCAGGTGGCGGCGAAGGTCACCGAGCACCTCGACGCCGGAGCCGATCACGTGTGCCTTCAGCTGCTCACCCCGCCCGGCGCCGATCCGCGTGACGGCTACCGGCAGCTTGCCCAGGCGCTGGCACTCTGAGGCGCGGCGCGGATGCCACGAACGTCGGGCAGCATGAATAGCTGATTCAGGCATCCGGCGGCCCGCATGGCAGCGGGCCCGGCGCCCAGGCGGACAAGCGCGAGGCGCCAGCCGGCCCCCTGGAGGCGCTTGCGCGGATCTTCCGCTGCAGCGGAAGTCAGTCCGC
>DATGVY010000248.1:0-2159 GCA_035299845.1 Streptosporangiaceae bacterium | reverse complement strand
ACCTCGTGTTTCCCAGTTAAGCGGCAGCGGTGTCGCAGGTCCATGCGTCGGGGTCGATTTGACTGGGGCGGTTCTGGCCTGGCTCGATGGCGGAAATTCCTTTGGTGAACTCGCGGCGGAGCCTGGCGAGCATGTCTGCGGGTGACGGGCTGGTCTTGGTGCGGTACCACGGGCATGACCGGCGCCGCCGGCCGATGTCGGAGGTGCTGCCGGCCTGCCGGGCGTACCACACGATGAGCAGAGACTGGATCAAGAACCCGAACGGGACGGTGCGCTCGACGGCCTTCTCGGCCCGGTTGCAGGCATCCCCGACGCCCAGGATCTGCTTCCCGGTCGCATTCGACGGCTCGATCGGCCACCGCCAGGAGTACCGTTCGGCGGTGGCGGCGGCATCCGCCCCGGCGTCCAGGGTGAAGAGCCCCAGGTCATACGGCTTGGCTGAGCCTGGCTCGCGGACGAGAACGATGCGGCCGGGCGCGGTCTTGAAACTGCCGTGCCACAGCCCCTCGACATGGGTGATCTGCACGGCGGTGTCGTGCCCGTAGACGTTGATCACCGTATCGGTCCAGGGGGCTGACGCCGCGACCTGGGCGCAGGTGCCCAGCCGGTCCCCCTTGACCCTGGGCCGGCCGCGCTTGCCGGCCGGCGGCGGCTTCGGCCCGTACAGCGCCGCGTTGGCCGGCAGCCTGGTCGTCCAGGTGGTCCCCTCGATGACCAGGGATTCCCCGTGGAAGGCAGCATCCCCGGTCCCGTGCACCGGACGGCCGGGGAACGCCCCGGCCAGCAGCTTGACCATCTCGGCAGCCAGCTCTACCTGGGAGGCGGTGCCCTTGCCGCGCCACAGCCGGAACAGCACCGGCAGCGCCACCGGGGACGGGCACGCCGGCAGCTTGACCACGATCGCCGCGATCACCCACGTGTTGCCGAACGCCACCTTCTTGCCGCCCTGCGCGGACCCGTCATAGGCCCACCGGGACTGGAACACCTTCGGTCCCCACCGCTTGAACAACGTCCCGTCCACCGCGACGACCAGCGGTTCCCCGTCGCCGAGCAGGTATTTCACGATCAGCCGGGCCACCGCCAGGCCCAGATCGTCAACGTCCCAGGCCGCGGCGGCGAAGAACCAGCACGCCCGCCGCCACCGCTCACCCATCCCCGCTGCCGCGGCCATCGCCACCACCGTGCTGCGGTCAGCCAGGATCATCCCGCACGCCAGCGCCACGAACAGCCGGTGCGTCGACCGCCGGCTGAACACCGGGGCCAGCTCTTCTAGCAAGTCCCGCCAGGTTGATGGCATGGGTAGGCTCGCAGACGGCAGCATCGGCGGGACACTCCGGTCATCGGTGGTGTACTAAAGCACCGCCGATGCTGCCCCATCAGGCGATCACCGGCAAATCAGGCCCTCAGCGGCCGGCCCGCCACGCCCGCCACACCTGCCGTGCCCCTCCAATGCTCAATCGCCGCACCGAGAAACTCGGAAACACGAGTGGGGAGGTAGGCCATGACAATGCCAGCAGCCCTGACGTGCTTGGCAGTCCCGGCGCGGGAGCCGTTCATACGGCGGGTGCAGCGACGGCTCAGGATCGGTGCGGGCCTCAGTTCCTGCCCCCTTTCACCGGCCGGGGCTATTGCGTGAGGTGGGTGATGAACCAGTCCCGGGCCAGCCCGGCGGCGGCGGCCAGGGTGCCCGGCTCGTCGAACAGGTGGGTGGCGCCGGGCACCACAGCCAGGTCATTCTCGCAGCGCAGCTCCGCCTGGGCCCGGCGGTTGAGGTCCAGTACCACCTCGTCGCGCCCGCCGACGATGAGCAGCGTCGGCGCGGTCACGGCCGCAAGACGCGGGCGGGCAAGATCCGGACGGCCGCCGCGGGACACCACGGCCGCGATGTCAGTACCGGGCTCGGCCGCCGCCCGCAGCGCCGCCGCGGCACCGGTGCTGGCACCGAAGTAGCCGATGGCGGCCTGGGCCGCACGCGGCTGGGCGCGCAGCCATCCGGTCACCTGGACCAGGCGCCGGGCGAGCAGGCCGATGTCGAACACGTTGGCCCGGTCGCGTTCCTCCTCCGGGGTGAGCAGGTCGAACAGGAGCGTGCCCAGCCCGGCCTCGCTCAGCACGCCGGCCACATACCGGTTGCGGAGGCTGTGCCTGCTACTGCCGCT